>JAJRQT010000203.1 GCA_024280115.1 Bacteroidota bacterium
AGAGGGTCAGCATGCTCCGGTGGCATTACTGATTTTCAAAACCAGGGGGTCAACATGTGCCGGATTGGCAAGAGCTAATTCGCTCAAAAACAACCGCCTTTTGTCCGGATTTCAGGGGGTCAGCTTAATCCGGATTATCCACCAATACATTGGGGAGCTTTTACATTAGCATTTCACGATTGGACTGATCCAGTTGAAAGAGTAATAAAAAAAGCCCATGAATTAAATTTGCCTATAACCACCCCAAAAATCGGAGAACCTGTAATAATTGGACAAAGAACTTATCCGACAGAAAAATGGTGGAGAAAATATATGATGGAAAATGATAATTAATAAGAGTTATATCGATTCAAACCCATGTGGGTTCTGTGGATTTCACTAAATTTTGTTGAATGTGAAACCCGATCAATAGCTGTGTAGGTTAAACATATTGATGACTATATGGCGACAATATGTGTATTTTTTGGAGGAGCTTTTGATTTGTTTTAAACTGGCATTTTAATGTTTGCGTGATCACCACATATCTACAGCAACCTATACAAACACCTGAAATGATCCCTACACCAGGCTTTACAAGTAACCTATGGTGCTATTCTTTCTCGAATACTCTGATATAATCTACTAACAATTGCTGTGGAAAAATAGTAGTTTCATCTGGATTACCCGGCCAGTTACCACCAATAGCGACATTAAAAATGAAGAAAAATTGTTCATTAAATGGATTGGGTTGTCCTTGCAGATCTTCGGATGAAAAATTAAAAATCAAAATATCATCTACATAAAACCACATTTGATTAAACTCCCGAACCAGGCTAAATACATGAAAACGATCATTAAATATCTCATTGGATAACTTATAAGATTTACCGATATACTTGTAATTATTTGTAAAATCACTTCCAAAGTGAACGGTGGCATGACTGGTCGAAGGCAAATTGCCAATTAATTCCATGATGTCTATCTCACCACATGCAGGCCATCCTTTTTCATCGATATTATTTCCCAACATCCAAAGTGCCGGCCAAATTCCCTGGCCCTTAGGCAGTTTTGCCCGTATGTCGGTTCTGCTGTAGCCAAATGTTTTTATGTCCTTAGTAATCACCCTGGCAGATGTATATTTTTTGCCATTCCAGGAATCATCCCTTGCTATAATTACCAAATTACCATTTTCAATTTTGGAGTTTTCCGGTGCATCAGTGTAATATTCCAATTCATTATTTCCCCAACCATTGTCCCCTTTGCCTATTTCATGAGTCCACCAATCTGTATTTATTTCAGGCCCATCAAATTCATCCGCCCAGGAAAGTTTCCATCCCTGATATGAGGTTGGAGTTTCATAATCCTCAGAATCATAGGGCAGTTTGCTGTCATCATTGATGATTAATATGGAAGCTGAATTTTTATTCATTTCCAATTCCATATCCGAGTTAAAAACTAAGTGAAACACTTCACTACCCTCTATAATGTCATCTGAAATGATTTCTATGGGTATGCTTGCTTCCAGTGTTCCGGCAGGAATTGTGAGCTGACCTGTTGCTTTTTTATAATCCAAATTCTGAAAAGCAGAACCATCATCAGTTGTATAAGATAGTATGATATCCTTGTCATAGACTTCTTTAAGAGAAATAGAAAAATTAATCAAAATGGTCCCGTCATCTCCTTCGATTTTTTCAACGTCTTGAATACTTACGGATGGGATTATTTCTTTTATATCCTCAGAAGCGGAACAGGCAGACATAAAAAATATCCATAAAATGGATATAGTATAATTTTTTAAATTACAATACATAAAACGACAAAACATCAATCTTAAACATTATCTATAAATATCAAATAAATCAAGTGGAAGTGGTCTGTAAGGATGAATTGATACAAATTTAATCAACAATATTTATAATTCCATTATAAATGAATTAGCTTCATGATAATTTATATTTCATAATTCTATTTCTGATTTTTATGAAAAAACATCTATTAATTTTAGTTTCACTTCTGTGCTCATTGTATGTTTTTTATTCTTGTAATACTCAGAGCGATCTTACAAGAAAAGAGATAAATCAAGAATATGGGAATATTCAAGCTGAATTGATTGACTCATTAAATGTAATTAAAGGAAGAGGAAAATCAATCAAAATAGATCCTTCTATATCAAATACAGTAGTTGGAGAAAAAGGAACAATTTTAATTATCCCTCAAAATACAATTGTTGACCAAAAAGATAATGCGATTGAAAGAGAGGTATTTATCCGTTTAAAAGAGAGTTTCAGTATTTCAGATTATATACTTTCCAATCTACAAACTGTTCATAATGATAGGTTATTGGAATCAAATGGGATGATATATTTCACTGCCCATGATAAAAGTGGAAATAAATTGAAAATTGCGGATAATAAAACTATTCGAATACAGATTCCGCAACCAAGTTTAGTTATTAATTCGAAAATATTTTTAGGAAATCGAGATAATGAAGGTCTTATTAATTGGGAGCAATTTAGAGATCCTGCTAAAACGTTGATTCCATATCCAATCAAATTTATTAGTAAAAACCGTTTTCCTACAGAGTGCTTTGATTATTATGGAATTACAACTGATACAATAAAATATAAATACTATAATTATTACGGAAATATTACTGATTTTGAAAACACTTTACTTGCAACAAAGGAATTTGCAGATAGATTTAATTCAACATGCTGGAAAGAAATATTGGAAATTTACATAAATAACCTTGGTAAAAATCTATGGGAAATCGATGAAATGGTAGTTCAATATTTCATTAAAGATTCAATAGAAAACGTTGAATCCGTACTTTACAATATTCCACCAAATCCTTATGGCAGTGAAAGAACACAAGACCAAAAAAATGCGCATAAGCAGATATTAAACCGGGCAAAGACCACGGGACATACTTTCATTGAATTATACAAATCTTTTGCACTGCAGAAATTAGGAGATATTGATACGACAAAGCATATTGATACAACCAGACTTGGCAATATCGATAAAGTATTCATTTCCTATGATGCGATGAAATTTGGATGGGTCAATGTTGATTTTTTCTATGATGATCCTAAAGCTATTCCTATAAAGCTAATTGCTACGACAAATGAAAGAGCATCTTTAATTAATTTAGTTTTAGAAGGAAGAAATGTGATTCTAAGTGGGTTTGAGTATTCAAATAATGAATATTGGTTTACAAAGAATAAAGATGGATTTAACAAATTGCCAAAAGGAGAAAAGGCGACTTTAATTGCAATAGGCTTAGATGGGGATAAATTAATCTTTGGAACGAAAGAGATAGTCATAGGAGAAAATGAGTTAGAAAAAATTCAATTGTCAGCAATCACAGGAGAAGAATTAATAGCAATATTAGAGAAGTATGAAAGCTAATATGACCCATCCCCGCGTATAATTATTTCTCTCTCCGAGCGTGGAATTAATCTACACCCGAATATCAAAAATAGCCAATCGGTAAAGTGCGAAATCTAAATCAACAGTAAGACAGTGCAAGGTCAGAAAGATGTTTAAGCGTATTGATTCAATTTTATTTGACAATATTTATAAATGCATAGAAAATGAATTAGCTTCATGATAATTAATGAATATTAAATCTACCTCAATTTTTTTATGAGAAATCATCTATCAATTTCTGCATTTGTTTTGCTCTCGTTTTGTGTTTTTTATTCTTGCAATACTACCAAGGATGAAAAGAGTAAAGACCTGCCAAATATAGTTTACATTCTTGCCGATGACCTTGGCTATGGTGATGTGTCTGCCTACAACCAAGATTCTAAAATATCTACACCAAATATTGATAAATTGGCCGGAGAAGGGATGCGATTTACTGATGCCCATTCGCCGTCATCAGTATGTACGCCAACGAGGTATGGAATTATGACAGGGCGATATTGCTGGCGATCTAAATTACCTCGGGGAGTATTGAATGGCTATGGACAGTCACTTATAGAACATAAAGAAACTACAGTTGCTGAGTTATTAAAAAGAAACGGATACACAACCGGTGTTGTTGGAAAGTGGCATTTGGGTCTTGATTGGGTTGTGAAGGCATCATGTAAAGATTCCCTTAAGATATATGGTGATGTGCCAATATTAAAGAACATGAAATCCGATTGGATTGATTTCAATAAACCACCGAAAAAGGGACCTCTGACTCATGGATTTGATTATTCTTACATTTTACCGGCCTCTTTGGATATGGAGCCATATTGCTATTTGGAGAATGATGTTTTGGTAAGTTTGCCTGATCAGTACACTCCAGGGAATGATCTTGACGCCGAAAGCTGGGCTACCGGAGCCTTCTGGAGAGCGGGGAGAATTTCTAAAGATTTTGATTTTTATGAAGTCTTGCCAACCTTTATAGATAAGGCCAAAAAATTTGTCAATGCGCATGCAATGGATGACGAGCCATTTTTCCTGTATTTGCCTTTGGCTGCTCCACATACGCCATGGGTACCAAAGAATAATTATCAGGGAAAATCCAAGGCCGGTCAATACGGTGATTTTGTACAAATGGTTGATGCAGCTGTTGGCGATTTTTTAAACACTCTTGAAAATGCTGGTATTTCAGAAAATACAATGGTTGTTTTTGCCAGCGATAACGGTCCTTTTTGGAAACCGGAATTTATCGAGAAATTTGATCATCGGGCTGCACACATTTATCGGGGCATGAAAGCAGATATCTGGGATGGAGGTCACAGAATCCCTTTTATTGTTAAATGGCCAGGAAAAGTTAGAGCAAATTCACAAAGCAATCAACTTACCACACTCACAAATCTAATTGCCACGGCATCCGTAGTGGTTGGAGATCAACTGAAAGAGGGTGAAGGCATGGATAGCCAAAGTATTTTACCTGTGCTGTTGGGAGGTGCATCAGACAACTCCAACTACGTTGTCCACCACAGCTCGAGGGGGATGTTTGCAATTAGAACCGGCAATTGGAAGCTTATTGAAGGCCTGGGTTCCGGGGGATTTTCCAAGCCTTCTTCGATCTTTCCAAAAGAAGGAGACCCTGAAGGCCAAATGTATAATTTGAAGGATGATCCGGGAGAAAAAACTAATCTATTTATAGACAGACCTGAAAAAGTTAAAGAATTGAAACAAAGACTTTTGGAGATCAAAAATATGAAATAAAAAATATGAGTCCAGTGTCAGCACCCAGAGTTCAGCACCCAGCACCTGTAATTAGATTGTTTTTATTTTTTGTGATAATTGCGCTTTCACTTCCGTCATTTGCCCAGTCCACCCTGAACAATCAAAAAATTGATGGCTACAAGGGCATTTGGTTTACACTAGGTCAGTTTTCAGAATATGGAGATAAATACTCCGGGGGATTAGGAACCTACACTGCAAAACACAGGCCACTGGCAATTTATACTCCTGAGGTTAAGAAAACATTTTTCGTCTATGGAGGAACTACCGGACCGGATGAGAAACACCTATTATGCATGATATCATATTTTGACCATAAAACGGGGAAAGTACCAAAACCAACAGTTGTTTACGACAAAGGAGGAGTCGAAGATCCTCATGATAATCCAAGTCTTGCCATTGATAAAGATGGATACCTTTGGGTTTTCGTTAGCGGGAGGGGAAGAAAACGTCCAGGATTTAAATATAAAAGCGACAAACCCTTTGATATCGAATCCTTTTCAAAAATCACTGAAGAAGAAATGACTTATCCTCAACCTTTGTGGGATGATGACATGGGATTTTTTCACTTCTTTACTAAATACACGGGTGTCAGAGAACTGTACTTTGAAACCAGCAAAGACGGCATTTCATGGGTTGAGGATAAAAAGTTAGCTGGGATCATCGAGGAAGGCGCTACCAAGAGCGGACATTATCAGGTAAGTGGCAAACATGAAAATTTGATTTGTACGTTTTTCAATCGCCACCCAAATGGCAATGTTGATAAAAGAACGGATTTGTATTATGCACAGACAACGGATTTTGGCAAGACTTGGACGGATATCTTCAGGAAAAACATCGATTTACCTATGACCACTGTCAATTGTGGCGCCCGCCTGATTGATTATGCAAGTCCTGGAAAAAATGTGTATTTAAAGGATTTGAATTTTGACCGGAATGGAAACCCTGTTTGCCTGTATATTACAAGTGACGGCTATGAACCGGGGCCAAAAAATAATCCAAGAGATTGGAAGGTGACATACTTTGATGGAAGTGAATGGAAAACATCAATTGTTTGCCAATCAGATCACAACTACGATATGGGGAGTCTTTACATCAAAGGAAATCATTGGACTGTAATTGCACCGACAGGCGATGGACCACAGATATACCAAACCGGGGGAGAGGTAGAAATTTGGCAAAGTGTAGATTCCGGGAAAACATGGAAAATAAAGAAAACCGTTACGCAGGGTAGCAGAAACAACCACACTTATGTGCGACGTCCGGTAAATGCGAAAGATCCATTTTTCAGCTTTTGGGCTGATGGTGATCCTACAAGTTTTTCGAGTTCGTTTTTGTATTTTTCAGATTCAAAGGGCCGGAGGGTATATCAATTACCATACAAAATGGATGCAGAATTTATAAAACCAATAAAACTCAAATAGCTATGAAAATTTTACACACTCTCATATTTTTTCCCGTAAGGCCCTTGTTGGTCTTGTGACCAACAAGCTCATTTGTTAAATTAGCAATTGATGGGAAATGACAAAATCTACTTTTTTACTGCATCAACACTAAATTGGACACCTCTATTTTTCGATTCAGGGTTGAAATTAATTATCCTTAATAGTATAAAATTCCTTTCCGTAGAAAAGGCTATAAGAATTTACGGGTTTGTTATTATGCCAAACCATATCCATTTAATTTTAATGCCATTGGCCAACCCGAAATTTAAAAATATACAGTTAAGCTTTATGCGGTTTACAGCTCAAAAAATCAAATTTTACCTTATAGATAATTCTCCTGAAAAACTTGATGACCTTCTTGTAAATAAGATGGATAGGACATATCAGATTTGGCAACGTAATTCTTTAGCTATAGAATTGTATTCAAGAAAAATGGTTGAACAAAAATTGGATTATATTCATAATAATCCTTGTCAGGGAAAGTGGATGTTGGGAGATTCTCCATTGGATTACCCATGGAGTTCGTTCAAATTTTATGAGGAGAAAAATGATCGATATAATTTTTTAACTCATTATATGGATGATGTGTAAATGTGGGCATTCCAGTTGGTCACAAGACCAACTGGGGGGATTACCATACAAAATGGATGCAGAATTTATAAAACCAATAAAACTCAAATAGCTATGAAAATTTTACACAGACTAACTATTATTTTACTTTTAGTATTTTCAATATTCCAATCTTACGCCCAGGATAAGCCATACGATGAATTAGAAGGAGCAGATATTCGGGTTTATAAAACGGTGGATGGTTTTGACTTAAAATTAAATATTATCTACCCTGAGCAATATAAGAAAGGAAAGAAATATCCGACCATAGTTTTCTTTTTCGGCGGCGGCTGGAATGCAGGAAATGTACATCAATTCGAGCAACATTGCCATTACCTTGCATCGAAGGGCATGATAGCCATGGCAGCCAATTATCGCGTAAAATCCAGAAACAATTCAACTCCATTTGACGCGGTAGAAGATGCGAAGTCAGCAATCAGGTGGATACGGGAGAATGCAAAGGAACTGGGTGTAAATAAGAAGAAAATCGTTGCTGCCGGAGGATCAGCAGGTGGACACTTAGCCGCTTGTACGGCAATAATTCCCGGTTATAATGCGGCAAATGAAAATAAAAATATTAGTTCTAAGCCCAATGCTTTGGTATTGTTCAATCCTGTAGTTAATACTTTGCAGGAAAGATTTATTAAGCGTTTTGGAGATAATGCCAAATCCATTTCTCCAGCTCACCATGTAATTTCAAAACTTCCGCCTACAATCATATTTCATGGAACAGCGGACACGACAGTCCCATTTGAAACCATCACAGATTTTCAATCGAAAATGGAGGCTTCGGGAAATACATGTTATGTGGTGCCTTTCGAGGGTCAGGGTCATGGCTTTTTCAATTATGGGAGAAGTGAGCATAAATATTATGAGTTGACCATCGAAAAGACAGAGTCATTTTTACGTGAATTGAAGTATATTAAATGAGATTATTTGGAATAACTCTTCAAACGATTGTCAGGATGGTAATAATACTATCCTCCATACTATCAAGCTGTAACATACCTTCGAATGATAAGCTAAAAGAAAACTTTGAGAATCCTCCTGATTCTGCCCGGCCCGGTGTCTATTGGTATTTCATGGATGGCAACCTTAGCAAGGAGGGAATGACGGCCGATCTGGAATCAATGAAAGAAGCTGGTATAGGTAATGTCCTTTTCCTTGAAGTAAATGTTGGCGTGCCGCGTGGCCCGGTCGATTTTCTTAGTGAAGAGTGGCAGGAGTTGTATAAACATGCGGTAAGGGAAGCAGAGAGATTGGGCATCGAAATCACCTTAGGTTCAGGGCCCGGATGGGCTGGTAGTGGAGGGCCTTGGGTAAAACCGGAACAATCCATGCAACACCTTGTTGCAGCGACTTTAGAAGTTAAAGGCCTCTTAAACTATAAAGGGTTATTACCAAAACCCGCTCCAAAAAAGCCGTATTTTGGAGAAAGGGCCCTGACAGAAACGTTGCGAAAAAAATGGGAAGCATACTATGAAGATGTAGCAGTATTGGCTTTTCCGACACCTGAAACGGAAAACGAAATTAAGGATATAGATGAAAAAGCCCTTTACTATCGAGCTCCCTACACATCACGAAAAAATGTAAAACCTTTCCTCCCTGCACCTGCTCACTTCAGCGAGATTCCCGGTGCAGCTATTTTTACAGATAAGATTATAGACATCACAAGCAAATTGCAAGCTGACGGCAAGTTGGAATGGACAGTCCCTCCCGGGAATTGGACAATTATGCGTTTTGGGAAGCGGAACAATGGCGCTGTTACCCGTCCAGCCCCCGAACCGGGATTGGGCTTTGAAGCTGATAAATTTGATACTACTGCATTCAATGCACATTTCGATGAATACATTGGAAAACTAATTCGAAAAGTTGGCCCTCGAAAAAAAGGGGTAAAAGGAGGATGGACAATGATTCATATCGATAGCTGGGAGATGGGGGCACAAAACTGGACAGGGAAATTTCGGGAAGAATTTCAAAAACGACGAGGTTACGACTTGCTACCTTTCCTTCCTGTTTATGCCGGGCGTATTGTAGGCAGCGCCGAAATAAGTGAACGTTTCCTTTGGGATTTACGCCAGACGTCCCAGGAACTTATCCTTGAAAACCATGCCGGACATTTCAAAGAATTGGGGCGTCGTCATGGATTCAAGCTTTCCATCGAACCTTACGATATGAACCCCACTTCCGACCTCGATCTGGGAGCAGTGGCCGATGTGCCGATGTGCGAGTTTTGGACTAAGGGTCTTGGATTTAATTCGTCATTTAGTTGTATTGAGGCAACCTCTATCGCTCATGTGCACGGACTGCCTGTCGTAGCCGCAGAGGCATTTACAGCCGGAAGTAAAGAAGCATGGAGAAAGTACCCCGGAAATGTTAAGAATCAGGGAGATTGGGCATTTTGTATGGGTATAAACAAGTTTGTATATCACACTTTTGCTCATAAACCATTGGGAGAGGAGTATCGCCCGGGCATGACCATGGGGCCGTATGGTGTGCATTGGGATCGTGGACAGACATGGTGGTCAATGGCTTCGGCCTATCATCGTTATGTCGCACGGTGTCAGTATGTTTTACGGCAGGGACGTACCGTCGCAGATATATTATATCTGACCCCGGAAGGTGCGCCTCATGTATTTCGACCACCAATGTCGGCGTTGGAAGGTGACGATGTATTGCCAGATAAGAAGGGCTATAATTTCGATGGTTGCTCCCCATTAGCTTTGATTGAAAAAGCTGATGTGAAGGATAATAAAATTGTTTTTCCAGGAGGGGCAACATACATGATTTTGGTATTGCCGGATTTCGAAACCATGACTCCTGGATTAATGGAAAAAATTGAGTATTTGTCACAAAAAGGTGCAGTTATTATTGGTAATCCTCCTCTTAAATCACCAAGCCTGACAGGTTATCCTGAGTGTGATCAGAAAGTTCGATCATTAGCAGAAAAAGTGTGGGGTAGCTTGATCGTTCCGG
Organism: Bacteroidota bacterium; assembly: GCA_024280115.1. Classification (GTDB taxonomy): domain Bacteria; phylum Bacteroidota; class Bacteroidia; order Cytophagales; family Cyclobacteriaceae; genus JAAUQL01. The sequence goes on from JAJRQT010000203.1 coordinate 10,200, forward strand.
GAAATGCAACATTAAGGAATTATGGGAAGGGAAAAATCCATTGGGGAGGCCACTTTTCGCAAGCAGATACAGCCGGACTTTATCCTGAATATGAAGTTGTTTCAGATTTATTGAAAGAAATGGAAATTGGGGAAGATTTCAGCGCATCAGGATCTATACGTTATACCCATCGGACAACAACTGACTGGGACATATATTTTATCTCCAACCGAACGGGCTTGCCGGTTCAGGATAATTGTACATTCCGGATAGAACAAGGAACACCTGAGCTATGGGATCCTGTTACGGGAGAAACTCGGTTATTATCCGAATATAGCCATCAAGAGGGTCGCACATCGATTCCGGTAAAACTGGATAAAGACCAGAGTTATTTTATTGTTTTTCCCAAGAACAGGAAAAAAGAATCTGAGCAAGTCTCAGGAATTAAGAACTTTCCGGAAGTTGAAACAATTGGTGATATTAAAGGAAAGTGGATGGTTTCTTTTGATTCTGCCTGGGGTGGCCCTGAAAAAATTATTTTTGATAAATTAGGTGACTGGTCAAAACGACCGGAAGAGGGTATAAAGTATTATTCAGGTATTGCCACTTATAATAAAGATTTTGATATTCCCGGAGTCAATAAAATTAGAAATGATTCAGAGCTTTATCTCAACTTAGGCACAGTGAAAAACCTTGCCAGGGTCAGACTTAATGGTAAAGATCTCGGAATTATCTGGACCTCGCCATGGCGTGTGAAGATAACAGATGTGGTTAAGGCCAAAGGGAACCAACTTGAAATCGAAGTAGCAAACTTATGGGGAAACAGGCTTATTGGAGATGAAAATCTGCCAGATGATGGAGTTAAAGATCACCTTTGGCCAGAATGGCTACTTGAGGGTAAACCGCGTACCAGTGGACGCTATACTTTTACAACACACAGGTTCTATAAGAAAGATATGCCTTTGCAGCCTTCAGGACTTCTCGGCCCTGTTACACTGCAAACCATGTTGAAAACTGACTAAACAAAAATCATGAATAATAAACGTTTATTGGGCAGGTTATCAGTGCTCCTGTTGATTATTATTGGATTGCTTCAATGTACCGAAGTTGATAAGGTTGCTGATGTTGATATGAAAAGTATTCAATTGGGTTTTATCACCCCAAATGAAAATAACAAGGTATGGTGTTACTGGTACTGGATCAACGATGATATCTCAAAGGAAGGAATTACCAAAGACCTGGAAGCGATGAAAGAGGCTGGAATAGGTGCTGCTTTCATTGGCAACATCAATCCCAAAGGAGTCGATGGACCTGTTCCTTTGTTTAGCGATGAGTGGTGGGGATGCATGGTGCACGCTGTAAATGAGGGCAAGCGAATTGGAGTTGATATCGGCATGTTTAATTGTCCTGGCTGGAGCCAGTCGGGAGGTCCGTGGGTAAAACCGGAAATGGCCATGCGTCACCTGACATATTCAGAAACCATGGTCAAAGGCCCTCAAAATGTTAGTATAAAATTAATACAACCTAAAAAAGAGTTTCAGGATACCCATGTATTGGCTTTTCCAAAACTAAAAGCAGAAGAAAACAGGTTGACAAAATCAAATTCCAAAATTTCTACAGATCCTGTTATCAAAGGAGCACTGAACCTGATAGATGGTGATACTTCCACAGTTGGTTTTTTTAAAGCAGGAGCAAGAACGCAGATGATTGATATCACTTCCAACGAAACTATTGTAGCGAGGAGTATTCGTTTATATCCCGGCAAGGAAAGATTTAAAGCCGAATGTGAATTGAGTGCGCTGATTGACGGAAAATATGTGCCCATAAAATCATTTACCTATGACAGGAGCAACAATAATGTAAATGTAGGCCCGGAAGTTTATGGGCCGGTTGCCATTTCACTGTCAGACACAAAGTCTGATAGTTTTAGATTATCGTGTAAAAGTGCAGGGAAATGGAGCAATGAGGCAGGATTTTCTGGAATAATTATTTCCGAAGAAGCAGTTTTGGAAATGTATGTGGAAAAGAATCTGGGGAAGATGTTTCCAAGTCCTCTTCCCGCCTGGAATAGCTATATCTGGGAATATCAGAAAGAAGTAAATAATAATGAGCTAATGATAAGCAAGCGAGAGGTTATCGACCTTTCTGATAAAATAGATTCGACCGGATTGCTCCATTGGGATGTGCCTGATGGGGATTGGACAGTGATGCGTTTTGGGACGACACCAACCGGCACTAAAAATTCTCCATCTGCACCACAGGGTAGGGGATATGAAATTGATAAGGCCAGCCATAAGCTTGCACGATACCATTTTGAGCAGTTTATTGGTAAACTGCTGGAGCGCATCCCCGAAGAAAACAGAAGTGCTTTTAAATATGTGATTGCGGATAGCTATGAGATGGGGTCTCAAAACTGGACAGATGATTTCGAACAGGATTTTGAAGTCAAATTCGGCTATAATCCCACCAGATATCTTCCTGTTTTTTCAGGTAGAATCGTAGGCAGTATTGAGGAGTCCAATAGGTTTTTGTGGGATTTAAGAAGGTCGGTTGCAGATGCTGTGGCTTACGAATACGTTGGAGGATTGCGTGAAATCAGCAATGAACACAAACTCAAACTCTGGCTCGAAAATTACGGTCACTGGGGATTCCCATCTGAATTCCTGATGTATGGCGGGCAATCGAACCTTGTGTCCGGCGAATTCTGGAATGAAGGAACACTGGGCAATATCGAGTGTAAATCCGGTTCGTCAGCAGCGCACATTTATGGGAAACCTGTTACTTCAGCCGAGGCATTTACTGCGGCAGGAAAAGCCTTCCTTCGCCATCCGGCCATGCTGAAAAAGCGGGGTGACTGGAGTTTTACCGAAGGGATCAATCATTTTGTACTTCATGTCTATATTCATCAACCGGATGATAAAAGAGTGCCGGGCGTAAATGCGTGGTTTAGTACGGAATTCAATCGTCATAACACCTGGTTTGGCCAGTCGAAGACTTGGATTGATTATTTGAGAAGATGCCAGCACCTTTTGCAGCAAGGGAAGTACGCAGCCGACGTATGTTATTTTATCGGCGAGGATGCCCCGATGATGACCGGCGCCAGAAACCCTGAATTGCCCAAAGGGTATTCCTACGACTATATTAATGCTGAAGTAATTTTGAATAGATTGTCGGTGAAGAATGGAAAATTTGTATTGCCTGACGGAATGAGTTACAGCATCATGGTATTGCCTCCAATAAAGACTATGCGTCCGGAGTTGTTGGCAAAGATTGAAAACCTGGTAGCACAAGGAGGTGTCATTTTCGGACAAGCGCCGGAGAAATCGCCAAGCCTTGAGAATTATCCCGCAAGTGACCACCATGTAAAAGAACTGGCACAAAAACTTTGGGGTTCTGCCAAAGATGAAGACATGCAAATTAAAAAATATGGAGAAGGGTATGTGATCGACGAACTGGACCTGGATTCAGCTATGGAAAAACTTGGTATCTCTAAAGATGTGGATATAATGGAAAACCTACCCGTACTCTGGACGCATCGTACCGCACCGGGAATGGAGATTTATTTTCTTACCAATCAAAGTGAAGAGGAGATCAGCTTTACACCATCATTCAGGGTAAATGGGCTGAAACCCCAACTGTGGGATGCTGTTACAGGAGAAATCAGGGCGTTAAACAATTATAAAGAAGAAAACGGACGTACCCTGGTTCCCATTAAAATGCAGCCACTGCAAAGCTGGTTTATCGTATTTACTAATTCTGGAGAAGGAAATATTGGCAAAGGGGCTAAAGCAAATTTCCCTGAGACACAAACGCTTCAAACCATCAGAAGCACCTGGACAGTTGATTTTCAAAATAAGGACATCGGACCAAAAACACTTGTTATACTTGAATCATTAAGCGATTGGGCAAAGTCTGAAAATGAAAAGATAAAATACTATTCGGGCACAGCCACATACAAAACCACCTTTGAGCTTGGCCATTTTCCGGAGGCGCAAGAACTGTTTATCAATCTCGGGGATGTTGGGGTTATGGCCCGGGTTAAGCTAAATGGGATTGATATTGGCGGTGTATGGATAGCGCCATACCGATTGAATGTGGCCGAAAGCCTGAAAGAAGGAGAGAACACCATCGAAATTGAGGTCGTCAACCTTTGGAGGAACCGCTTGCTGAAGGACAGGCAATTGCCAATAGACAAGAGATATACGTGGCACCTTGTAGATGATATTAAAGATGGTGAGGAGCCACATTCTTCAGGTTTGATCGGGCCTGTGCGTATTGAATATTATTGAACAATGTGATAATTCATTTACTTGTTGACCATCAACTAGTAATCAAAGTAGGAAAAAGCTTTCTTTTCCATGAAATCAACATCATATTTTTAAATGCTGAGAAGAAGGGTAGGTGGGTAAAGATTTCGGTCGCAATGCAATTGCGACCGAGCTGAACGTGTATCCCTCCTCAGAGTCTCATTTTTTGGACTCTGAGCTTCAACTGACATTCCTATCCCTATCTTAGTCTCAGCGGGGTCTTCTGCAAGAGACCCCACGAAAGCCCAAACGAGCTACCATCTTACTTTCACCAAATCATACAAAAAACTCTCTTTTCCCTTAGTCGTTGGCAGAGTGTCAAGAGTTCAACATTGCATTGTAAATTCAAAAGTAGATGGGCACGCATTACAAATGCCGTGCCAGCAGCAGATAATGTTCACCCCGCTGGAACCGAGCGAATGTTAAAAATCTGCCTTGCGACTTCCATCTTCTTACCCAAACAAATCCGAACTCAGGTACCGGTCTCCAATATCGCAAACAATGAATACAATGACTCCTGAGTCCAATTCTTTGGCGATTTCCATGGCTCCATAAAATGCACCTCCACTGCTCATACCGGAAAGAATGCTTTCTTCTTTACCAAGTCTTCTGGCCATCTGGGTAGCATTTTCAGTACTGATATCCACTATTCTGTCAACGCGTTCTGGTTCGAAGATTTTTGGCAAAAATTCCGGCGACCATCTACGGATTCCCGGAATGCTACTTCCCTCTGTTGGTTGGCATCCGACGATCTGAATGTCAGGATTTTTTTCTTTTAAAAATCGCGAAACCCCCATGATTGTGCCGGTAGTACCCATGGCAGAGACAAAATGCGTGATTTTCTCGTTGGTTTGCCTCCAGATTTCGGGGCCGGTAGTTTGATAATGCATTAAAGAGTTATCGTGATTGGCAAATTGGTTGAGCATGTGATACCCTTCATTTGCTTCCATAGATTCAGCCAATTCCCTGGAGTATTCGATTGTTTTTTCCGCAGGTGTTAAAATCACCTTAGCTCCATAAGCTTCCATGGATAAAATGCGCTCTTTGGTGGCGTTGTCAGGCATCACAAGTGTCATTTCTACACCCATAGACCTGGCAATCATCGCCAGCGCGATTCCTGTATTTCCACTGGTTGCTTCCACAAGACGATCACCCTTTTTTATTTCTCCACGGTCCAGCGCACCCTTGATCATCCCCAGAGCGGCGCGATCCTTCACACTTCCCCCAGGGTTCATCCCCTCGAGTTTTGCGTAAATTTTTACATTTTTATTTTGTGGTATGTTGATCAACTCTACAGTTGGAGTATTACCGATCAGGTCGAATATGGTCATGGTTATTTGAATATTATAACATCTGGTTTTTCACGTCCGTTGTCTGTGTGCATTTGGGCCTTATAATAGACTTTTGAGTTTGGAGGAATACTTTTTGTGAGCCATACATTTCCTCCTACTATAGAATTTTTTCCAATAACTGTATTTCCTCCAAGAATGGTAGCACCTGCATAAATCACCGCATTATCTTCAATGGTCGGGTGCCTCTTTACCTTGGCATCTTCCTTATTTACACTCAGCGCCCCAAGCGTAACTCCCTGGTAGATTTTCACGTGTTGACCAATATCTGTGGTTTCTCCGATAACAACTCCGGTTCCATGGTCAATGCAGAAATAATCACCTATATTGGCATTTGGATGAATGTCAATACCTGTTTTTCCATGTGCATGTTCTGTAATCATTCTGGGAATATTGCTTACCCCTAGTTTGCTTAGCGAATTCGCAATTCTGTAAGCTGCAATTGCATAAAACCCCGGATAGGATCTGATGACTTCTTCCCGTGTTTTCGCAGCAGGGTCTCCAGCAAACATGGCATCTATATCTAATTGAAGATTATCATATACAACCGGTAAGTTTTTAAAAAAAGCTTCTGATAATTCCATGGGGTCAGATAGCTCAGAACCAGAATTCTTTGAAAGCATCTGAGCCATTTCCATATTGATCATTTGTGTTCTTTTCTGAAATTCCATAAAATCTAACACAGGGGAGCTGGCGAAATTTGGAAAAAGAATACCTAATAGATCAGTGAAAAACTTCGGTACCAACACTGTGGAAGGACACCTGGTACAGTTCTTATGTTTTTGATATATTTTTTGAACAAATGATGGTTCCATAAAATCAAAATTACAAAGAAAATTAAACTAACTATACAATAGAACTAAGATGATGTATATTGGTTTTATAAAATTAATATATATGGAAGACAGATGACAAATTTCTCATGAAATAGAGCCGGAATTCGAAGCCCGATAATATGGAAATTCATGAATTTGCCAATGCTTTCAATATTTTTTTACCCCTGCTTTGAAAACCTGCCGAACTAAATGGCATTTGTTCTTCGATAGAGATTTTAAGCTCTTCACCGAGTTCGGGATATACTTTAACAATATTGTAAAGATTAGTCATCGCAAATACTTTCACTGCAACTGGTTCTTTACCTGAATTGAGGTATTGAAAACATATATCTGCTGTGATCCCCATTAAATCTTCCGGGATGTCAATGAATTGAAGAATACGGAGAGTATTGCGTTTTACAGCCACATGAACAGGTTTTTGCAGATTTTCAATAATGGATTTCAGATGTTTTTCTATCAGCCAGGGATGAGCTTCTGCGCAATGACTCACCACCCAGGCAGCTCTTTGAGTTATGCGGTAATCGTCTCCCAGGAAAAGCTCCAATAATTCATCAAAGGCCTCCTGGTTCGGACCAATTTTATTACATAAATATATAGCATGGGGTTTTGAATGTTCCTTAAGTATTTCTTCTCGGAGTGTCATAGTTAAAATTATATAGGATATTAATTACCACGATTTATTACCATCATTCAAATGCCAAATTAGAAAATACTTAATTAAAAAGTAGGTAAAATTTTTCCTGGTCCTCAACATTCCATTAGTGAAAATATAAAAGTCACAGCCTTGACATTGGGTTGAAAAAAAGGAATCAGTTAAAAGTTAAGGCAGAATTTTCTTATATTGACCTTGAATAAAATATAGCTATGAAATATTTGGCATTTTTTCTCTTGTTCAATATAATTGGTCAGGCAACGGCTCAGGAAAATTTATTAACTGCAAAATCAATATATGCTCCTACCTACCAATTCCCTCCTACCAATAAATATATAGCTTCAAATAAAGATTTTCTATCCTTTACTAAAGATCTGAAATTAGTTTCTATCAGCACTGTTGATTCGGAATTTCATCGAACTTATATGATAAACAAAGATGGTGAAACTGTATCCTCAGGGTTTATGTCATCGTCTTATTTTTTACCGAATAATAATTTTATTGTAATAACTGGTAAAAACACAAAGAATAAAGATTCCTTTAATCCTTATGGAGCGTATGATATGGCTTCTGCTATTATTTTTGGCACCTTTAATAATTTTATTTCCAGGATTAAAAAAATCAAGCGATAACCTCGGTATTCAATCAGGTATCATGAAATTCGATAATATTCCGGTTGATATCGTCATCTTTTAGACTATTTAAACCAAACATCATTTACCTGTAATATTTCCTCCCAATATCAATTATTAATCAGTGCATTATATTTTATGTTTGAAGCTTTAATTCAAGTAATTGAAATATGATCATGAAGCACAGGATAAGGGAAATGGTAGTGATGGTAGTGCTCCTTGCAGTTGTCATCCAATCTTTTGCACAAGACATTAATGTTTTGAAAACCAGTAATAAGGCGGAAAAGCTTTTTCAAGTCAGGAATTATTCTGATGCTCTTCCGCTCTATTTACAATTGGAAAATGTAGGATCTGAAATCGAATATTTAAATTATAAAATCGCAAAATGTCTGAAGGAATCAAAGGAAGTGAATGACAGGGTGAGATCTTTGACATATTTCGAAAGGATAAAAGTTGCAGAGTTTAAGCATATCCCATTTCACTACTACCTCGATATTGCGGATGCTTATTACGATAACGAACAACTTGAACAGGCATTGGTATTTTATAACAAACAGTTTGAATTTGCCGGAAGTGATCGCCGCGAGCAAAGGATTCTCGAAATTAAGATTCAGCAAACCAAGAATGCTTATAATATTATGCGCATTCCAAAAAATGTAACTATAAAAAGCGTTGGCAACGGAATAAATTCAGAATATACGGAGTATAATCCTGTGGTATCCGTTGATGAAAGAATATTAGCGTTTACGGTATTAAAACCAATCAGTGGAAAGCCCGGTGCACAGCTCACTGAAGAGATTAACATTGCCTATAATGAGACAGGTTCGTGGTCAATGCCCAAGAAAATCACGGTTCAAACTCAAAATAACTATGGAACCGCTGGTATTTCAGCAGACGGTAACCAAATGCTGATTTTTATCGGAGATCATTCCAGTGGTTCTATTTATAAAATCAAAAAAGAGGGAAATGAATGGAGCAGGCCTTCTCCTTTAGGGGCAAACGTGCAGTCAAAATATCTTGAAAGTACTGCCAGTCTTACCCCTGATAATAAAACCATTTATTTTGCCAGCAACAGACCTGGTGGTTATGGAGGTATGGATATTTATAAATCAGTCAGAAAGGATGATGGTACCTGGGGAAGGGCGGAAAATCTTGGCAAAACAATTAATTCTAAAGCAAATGAAGATGCACCATTTATCCATCCGGGTAAACAATTATTGTTTTTCACAACTGATGGTCACAGTGGCATGGGGGGGAATGACATTTACAAGTCAGAATTGAAAAATGGACAATGGTCAACGCCAAAAAATATGGGTTATCCTATCAATACCACTGCAAACGATAACTATTTCACACTGATCGCAGACGGTTCGAGGGGGTATTTTTCATCAGATCGTAAAGGCGGTTTGGGCGGTCAGGATATTTATGTGATGGATATGCCCGACGATTACGAAACTATTCCTTTGACCATGATTAAAGGAAGAATACTAAATACAGATACGGGGAAACCGCTACCTACAAAAATTTATCTGATTGATACAGAATCTAATGAGAAGGTGGATTATGTCTATCATCCGAATCAGAAAACAGGAGATTATTTAGTGATTCTGCCACCAAATAAAAGTTACGATATGATCATTGAGTCGGAGGGATTTTTACCTTACACACTCAATATTGATGTTCCAAACCAGACAGAATTCTATGAGCTTTATCAAAAAATATATTTAAAGACCATCAAGCATTTCGATATTGTAGTAGGGCAGGAGGTTGAGATAAAAAATGCTTTTTATGATACACATGAACAAAGCGTAGAAAGAATGCGAATGGAGCATGAGGCAGCTTTAATTGAACATGACAGTATTGATGTATATGAATTGATGGGCAATTTAATGGATGCCGGTGACCAGGCAGGGATTGATTATCTGCTTGAATTGTTGCTCTTAGAAAATCCGATTGATGAGTTAGATTTTAAAGACAGTAATGAAAAGCTGCAGACGGCAAAAAGAGTATATTACTATGATGAAAGTGATGAAAGCAAATTTGAAAAGAAATTTGTTGGTGATAAAAAAATATACTCGCTTCCGACAATGTTCGTGACAAAAATAGCCGAAGAACAAAAGTTAGCATCAAAAACGAAATCAGCAAATTATGATAAAAATGTATTGTCAGAAAGTGTGAAAATTTATTTTGATGGAGGAAAGAGCGATTTAGCAAAGAAATATGAGTCGGATCTGGATAAGATATTAGTGGAACTGAAGGAGTATCCTGGCCTTGGCGTTGAGATATCCGGTTATGCTTCTTCTGAAGGTGATGAAGAATACAATAAAAAATTGTCGAATCAAAGGGCAATATCGGTACTGGACTATGTAAATCACAGGGGTGTGGTTAGGCGAAGAATTGTAGCCAAAGGTTATGGCGCTTCGGAAAATGAAGGGGCAAGCAAAGAAGAGAGTCGCAGAGTAGAATTAAAAATTATAGACCTCAACGAAATTTAAAATTAATTAGTCTTGTTTCCATGGAAAAGCCTGAATACTAAATTCAGGCTTTTTTTTTGGTTTCATTTTATATTTCATTTTCTCAATCTATCTTTGAATAATTTTTTTACGAACAATGATTTTTATGAAATCCGGAAAGGATTATGCACTGATTACCGGGGCTAGTTTGGGTATTGGTAGAGCAATTGCAAGAGAATTGTCAGAAAGGAATTTTAATACCCTCCTGGTTGCTTTAGACACTCCTGAATTGAAGCAGTTGGAGATTGAGATTAGAGAAACTTACAGGACCAAAACAGACTCCTTCGGCATTGACCTGACAGACAAAAACTCAGCTCAACAAATTTATGACTGGTGTAAAAATAACGCTTACAACGTTTCTATTCTCATCAACAATGCAGGTTTTGGGGAAGGTGGATATTTTGAAGATATCTCCCTCGAAAAATATTGCAAGATGATTGATCTGAACAATAAATCTTATGTCTCAATTATACATAAGTTCCTGCCTGACATGAAGAGGCTGAAGGAAAGCCATATTATGAATACAAGTAGTATGGAGGCAACACTTCCTCTACCTTACAAAGCCGTTTATACGGGAACTAAAAATTTCATTTATGCATACTCCCTGGCACTCAACGAAGAAGTTAGACAATTTGGTGTAAAGGTAAGTATTCTTTGTCCTGGCAGTGTATTGACAAATAAAGATGGTTTAGAAAGGTTGAAATCCCAGGGTAGAAAAGCAAAATTACTTTTATATATGCCGGACGAGGTGGCGAGAATAGCTGTAAAAAATATGCTAAAAGGTATGTTGATAATTAATCCGGGGATTATGAACTGGTGGATTACTAAAATTGCGAAATTTATTCCAACCAGAATTAAAATGAGAATATTGGAAAAAATATTCAAGGTCTATAAATAGAGGCCTTCCTAAAATCGGAAAAATTCGAAAAAAATAAATAACTTTTTATATAGACGGATTTAAGTAATGTCTGAACCGGGAAATTATAGAGTATCACAAATGCGTTTAGTTCTGTTATTATAATGGAAATGGACTTTATTCTGAGCCGGAGTTCTTTTTCCAATGAATTCGAAATGGCTATAAACCCATTGATTCCAATCTTTCAGAATTCTCAACAATCCAACAGCTTCGGTCTTCCGAGCTCCCGGCTTCGGTCTTTTTCAAGTAACATCAATTAAATCCAACCACCGCAGGTGGATTCGTGATAGAGAGCTGCATTTTCTTTTTAACTAACGCCAATAGGTTTTACAAGTACCTTTCCAAGCGTCATATTATCCAAATATGTTGATATCCCTTCAACAGCGTTATCCAGAGACACCCTCTTGTGAATTGTAGTATGATTTCCACTGGAAATGTATTTTTGAATCTTGTTGAAGGTCAAGAGTAAATTGACAATGTTTTGTTGATTGATCCACTCAGAGGCCCAAAATCCACTTAGTTTTTTCTTTTCAAAAATCAACTTCCCCGGATTCGTTATGCAAGCTTGCTCTGACAACCCCCCATATACCATTACTTCTCCACTTACCGGAAGGGCTTCAATAAGATTAAAAGTCATATCTCCGGAAACGGCATCAAACGCAATTGTAACATTGAGTTCATGGAAAATTTTTGAAAGCTTAGTTAGAAAATCATTATCTGAGCTATTGACAATGTATTTGGCTCCTTGTTGTTTTAATAGCGTCACCTGTTCTTCTCTTCTAACAATATTGACAATAGGCAGCTTCTTTTCGAGGCATAATTTATTCATCATTTGACCCAAAGCACTGGCCGCTGCTGTATTTGCAATGGCTCTGTGTTTTCCCTTTTTAGCGATATCGAGCATGGCAACGACGGATAATGGATTTACCATGAGCATTGAACCTTGCTCCAAATCAACACCCTTTTTAAGTGGAATTACAAAATTGTTCCTGGTGACCATATATTCCGCCCAGGTTCCATTGCCATCGATAGGAGCAAAGCAGGCTACTCTCTTCCCAAGTAGTCTTTTAGACATGAAACCATTTCCTGTAGCTACAACAGTGCCACTCGCTTCAAAACCGGGAATGACCGGCAAGGATTTTTTACTGGAATACATACCCCGTATGAAGCTGCTATCAGAAGGATTTACAGGAGAACTGTCAATTTTTATCAATACTTCACTTTTAGTTGGGGTGGGTGTGTCAACTTCGGTGAGTTCGGGTTTGGCATTAAACTCTGTTAAAACCAATGCCTTCATTTTATTGGGGATGTTCAATAAGGAACTATTATTCATTCAGTTTAAAGTTTAAATTAATCTGGATTAATCGTGCAATTGTTATTTTAACAATTGCATTACTTTTTCATATTCATCCGGGCTGTTCGCATTTAAAAGCGCTGTTGCATCAGTTGCCTTCAATACTTCTGTATTTGAATTAATTAATACCTTCCTGGGACAGGAGTACCCTAATGAAAGAAAATGTAATAGGGCAGGGTAGGCCTTTGGTTCCCAGATGGTAATCAATGGTTCTGGAAATTTAGTTTCTGGGTTATAAAAAGTAGAGGCAATTTTTGATGGATTTCTACCATCGATCAATTCCATAATGGTCCCTTCATTAACTAATGGCAAATCACAAGCCACTACTATCCATGCACGATTTGGAAAAGCCCTGAATGCGCTGATAATAGCTCCAAATGGCCCTAAACCAGAAATGCTGTCAGGAATGGTAAGATATTCACTCCCCATTTCATCTACTTGTTCCGGGCGGCATGAGATATAAGTGTTTTCCGTAAAATTTTCAAGGATATGATACAGGTATGATCTTTGGGGAATTCCATGATAATCAATCAGGCCTTTATCTTTTCCCATGCGTTCGCTTTTTCCCCCTGCCAATACTAATCCATTTAATCCCGGGACATTCATTAATAGCAAATCATGTATAAGACCAGAGACTTTAGATAGCTCATTTATATTATAAATTGGTTGAATATCAAGCTCTTTACCAAGATGGTCTTCAAGATATTTTGGCAGAAAATCATCATCATTTTGTCTTAAAATAGCTATCGGATGTTTGATTTTTTCCAGCTTTTTCTCCAGGGGTTTTCTATCATCTACAATCACAATTTGCATCGCAGCCTCAAAATGATTCCCATTCACCAAGACCAGGTCAAACTCATTGAACAGCCTATTTCTTTCAAATTTATCCAGCGAACCTGCGAAATCAATTCTGTTAAATTTTATCTTATTAGTATAAATAAAATTAGCGCCGGAATTCATGTGAACCGGGACATCCTCTTTTTCGGTTTTGTGGTCTGCGTCCACATAGGCGATATTAAACCCATTCAAATCCTCAATCAGTCGTTGGGCAATTTTCTTAATTTCACTGCATGGAGTCCCCATGATGGCAATTTCCATTCTGCCAAAATTTCCAAAATTTGCCTTTGCTGTTTTGGCGTGTTTTCTATGTTTATTTTGTTTCAAAGTCACTTTTACCTCCGGATTTTGATAATAGCTTTATTTCTTTTATAACGATGTCATGCGATAGTCCTTTACACATATCATAGACGGTAAGCGCTGCTATAGAGGCTGCGGTAAGCGCTTCCATTTCAACCCCGGTTTTTGATTCAATACTGGTTTCGGTCAGGATAATCATCTCATCTTTTTCATTTATATGAATATCAATAGCGCAATTATCCAATGCCAGTGGATGGCATAACGGGATCAGATCGCTTGTTTTTTTTGCACCCATAATTCCAGCCAAAATCGCAGTCTGAAACACACCACCCTTCTTAGTTTCTACTTCAGATCCGTTAAAATGTTTCAAAACTTCATCCGGCAGCATCACAGTAGCCCGGGCCCTGGCAACTCTTTTTGTTGCTTTTTTATTTCCCACATCCACCATCTTTGCTTTCCCCGCTTCATCAAGATGACTAAATTCTCTCATGTTTAATGTTTTTAATGAGACGATAATTAGCTTATTTTAACCAATAATCCAAATGAGAAATGATTGAAGTAAAAGAAGCCGTTAAAATAATTGAATCATCAATTCCTGAATTACCCAAAATCACTGTGCCACTCGTAAAATCTCTTGGGCGTGTACTTCGGCAGGAAATTGTTGCTGACACGGATTTTCCACCATTCAATAGGGTTATGATGGATGGCATCGCTGTAAAATATGAAGATTTACAAAAAGGCCTAACTTCATTTAGTATCACTGGGGTTCAAGCTGCCGGAAGTCCTCAGTTGACTTTGTCAGGAAATGGTAATTGCTTCGAAGTTATGACGGGATCGGTTGCTCCTACAAATGCCGATGTAGTCATTCCTTATGAAGATGTTAGCATTGATTCGGAAAAAAAGCTGGCTGTCGTCAATATTCCGGATATAAAAAAAGGTAAAAATATTCATAGGAAAGGAACTGATAAAAAGAAAGGAGATTTATTGATTTCAGAAGGTACTACAATCGGTCCGCCTGAAATCGCGGTTGCGGCATCTGTTGGAATGACGGAGTTGTGGGTCACGAAAAATCCCTCAGTAGCCATCATTTCTACCGGTGATGAATTAGTTGATATAAGCGATCAACCATTACCTCATCAAATCCGAAAATCAAATGTTTATGCCATTGCTGCTGAACTGAAGATGTTTGGGATAAAATCCGATATTTTTCATATTAAGGATGAGGAAGAAAGGTTGGTCGTTGAACTGGGAGCAGTCTTAGATAGCCATGATGTGCTCATTTTAAGTGGTGGCGTTTCAAAGGGTAAATTTGATTTTATCCCGGATGTACTTGAAAAATTAGGGGTGGATAAACTTTTTCATAGAATCAAACAAAAGCCCGGGAAACCATTTTGGTTTGGAGTAAAAGGAGATGAAAAAGTGGTGTTCGCCTTCCCTGGTAATCCGGTTTCTACATTTCTGTGCTTTTATAAATATTTTGTCCCGTGGGTAAAAAATGCTTTGGGAATGAAAGTTACCGTAGATAAAAAAGCATTATTATCTGAAGATTTTAACATTAAAACCGGTCTCACATATTTTTTACAAGTTTATGCGAAAATTGATGAATTCGGGAAATTAATAGCATTCCCAAATGTAGGTCGTGGTTCCGGAGATCATGCCAATTTACTGAACAGCAATGCATTTCTCGAGTTGCCCGGTAATACGTTTGAATTTAAAAAAGGGGAGGTGTTTCCTTTAATTCCTTTTAGAAGTTTATAAATCGCGGTCTAATGATCAAGCAGGAAACAAATAAGTGACTAAGCCGCTTTTACAGTTTCCTTAATTTCTGCAGCCCGCTCTTCTTCCGTTTTTTTACGCTTCCATCTTTTATGAGACCACAACCAGTATTGAGGCTTGTCAATGATCATTTTTTCCAGGATCTTTGTGTGCAATTCAGTGATTTTACCTTTTATTGCGCCAGCCGGATTTTCTTCAATAACTTCAAATACGCCTTCATAATAACCTCTTTTTACTTTGTTGACCTTAATATAAAGGACCGGATAATTGTATTTTACAGCAAAGACCTCTGGCCCGGCATGCACCGCTGTTTCCTGGTTGAGGAAGGTTGTCCAATACAATTGATTGCTGTAAGTAGGTGACTGATCTGCACCAAACACTGTCATGGTGAGCTTGTTTTTATTTGAGATGAACGACCTGGGAACAAGTCCTTTACTAAGAAGCTGCACTCCATATTTGCTTCTTGACTTTGAAAATTTATTATTAAAGAATTTGTTTGATAGTGGAGCAACTATTCCAATTACCTGGTGCCTGGTATAGACGTCAATAGCCATTCCGGTCAATTCATAATTATTGTAATGACCTCCAACTAAAATGATACTTCGGCCTTGATTATAAAAATCATCGAGGATTTCTGTATTAACAATCTTGAATCGCTTTTTAACTTCTTTGAGCGGCATACTAAAAAGCCTGATATTCTCGACAATGAGGTCGCACAGATGAATGTAAAACTCTCTTTGAATTGCCTCTATTTCATCCTTTGTTTTATTGGGAAACGAGTTTTTCAGGTTGTCATATACTACTGACTTTCGATAGCCGACTACATGATAGACAAAGAAATAAATCAGTTCAGATATAAAATACAGAAATGAAAGAGGTAAATAAGATAATGGTTTTAATACCAAATAATACAATAGTCGGCTCATTGATAAACATTAATAGATGGTTACAAAAGAATTTTTGCATTTATACTTTACAGCATAATATTCAGAACCCATGATGATTTTCAATGATTTCAATAAAACCAGAAATTAAATAACAATAAGGCTCATATTCCCCTCAAGCTAAACACCGCGCAGATTCAGGTTGCAAATATAGGCATTATTGTGATAATAGAATTTTGAGTCCACTCCGAAAAGTATAATACCCCTAAATCCCCTGAAGGGGACTTTGCATAGTTTGTTGATTTTCAACGATTTCCCCTTTAGGGGATAGGGGTAGAAAAGTTAAAAATCACCAAACTATGACTTTTCGGAGCGGACTCAATTTTAAAAAATTTTAAAATCCACCCGACGATTTTTTTGTCGTCCCTCTTCTGTTGAGTTGTCATATTTTGGTATGGACTCCCCGTATCCAATTACCGATACATTCTGTGGTGGAACACCAATATCGTGCATAAGCGTTTCTATCTGTCTGACGCGTTTCATTGATAATTTGAGATTATGATCTCTATCTCCTCGATCATCAGTATGTCCCTCAACCAGCACCATCTTGCCCTGGAGCGCAAACTCAACGGCCAACAAAAATGGGTCGAAATCCACATATGCAAATTCAGCTTCATCAGTAATAAAATATAATGACTCGAGAAGGGGTTCATTAGCTGTTCCATCGCTCATTTTTTCTTTGACCAGCTTTCTGATTTCAGAATGACGATCATTGATCGGTGTAGGTAAGGTAATGGATGCAAGATGATCTTTCTGATTTGAAGCTGTAAACTCCGATAAATTTAGTATTTCTTCATTGTTATCCGGTTCAGTTTGTGAGTTAGATTTCTTATAATGAGATTCGTATGGTTGTGAGCGAATCCTTGAAAAGTCATTATTCCTTTTTCTGAACCTGGTTTTTCTTTTGAATTTCTTGGTGCGCTTTCTATCCAGTTTATAACACATTTTTGCCGGAGACAATGGTTTGCTTGAAAACAATTGTGCATGAGTGGGTACTATTATAACACATAAAAATATGGTAATAAAAAAAATGGCCGGATACCTGTTTATCACTTTATAAAATTATAAGACTCTGTTTCATACACACCGATTTGCATTGCTCCGGTATATATATGAAAATTAATCCACAGGTAAACCTAATTTTTAATTTATGAAATATTAATGATTACCAGTGTAAGAATATTTTTAATTTTAAATTATTATACATCCCAGATCATCTTTACTCCTTCATAAATCATCATGCCGGAAAGCAGGAGTAGGACTGCGCCCGTAATTTTCATGATTTTTCCATATACATTGGAATTTAGAAATCCCTTTGCCTTATTGGTAATCAAAGCTATGATTACTTTGGATCCTACGAGCAGTAAATAAAATCCAATAATAAAAGCAAAAGAAGTTGTAGCTCCTGATTTACTAGCTTTGAGAAAGACCGGAGCGCCTATGGTAATCCAGAAAAGATAAGGATGAGGGCTTAAAATATTGGCAATTATGCCGTACTTCATTGAGGATCTATAATCAGCGGCTGAGCGATTAGTAATAGGATTATATCTGAAATTCCCGATAGCGAGGTAAATTAAAAACAACCCACCCATTACAGATAAAATTCCGGGAATCAATTCATTGGTCGAAACAGATTTTAGAATATAAATGGAGAAAAGAACAATTGGTAAATCGGTAATAAGTGGCGCTATGGCTATGAATATTCCATTTATTTTATTGCCTTTCAAGGTTTCTGAAATGACCATAGTCAACAAAGGCCCCGGAGCGATTCCCGCTGCAAGGCCTAAGGTGATTCCATATATGAAAAATTCCGTTTTTTCCAGATTAGAGCTAAATTTGAGAACAAGAAGCCGGTTTCATGATAATATCTGTAATATTTGAAACAGTGTCTTTGTACTGCTCAAGGTTTTTAATAGCATTCCAGCCCGGACTTTTTCCGAATACATTCCATTTTAAATCCCTGTCAGCCATATCCTTGAAAACAACCATATAAGTTAGATTGGGTACTAACTCACCAAATAGTGTTTCTCCAAAAAATACCGGCTGTAAGCCTGTATCCTTGAAAACCTTTATCTCGCCACCTTCATTGAACATACTTATCTTCCTCTGACCTTTGAGGTAATTATGGCTTTCGTAAATCCTCATTTCCAGAATTCGCTGATCTCCCATGCTTTCCTTAGGTGATACTAATTTTGGCATGTTTTTAAACGCCTTCATCAATCCACGCTCTATGCGAATATATGCAGGATTATCCATGGTCGATTCAAGATAATCACTCCCGGCCTTTCGATAATTATCGTCCTCCAATAATCTATCGCGGTAAGTCATCACGGAGTCCATATCATCGTGAGGAATAATAACGAGGAGTGTTGGATCATTTGGACCGTACATTATCTTGAATACACCAATATCCTTAATGCCAAGTTTATTTAAAGCGGGTATAGCAGCATCTGCATAATACTTTTCAACTCTGCCTTTATTGGAGCCATGAGGTAATTTATATTTTAACACTTCAATATATTGCTGATTTTCGGCTGATGCATTCTTTACGTTTGAATACGCTGCCATAGGAGCAATTGCCAATGGCCCGAGACCGGCTAAAAAATTTCTTCTTTTCATGATTTTGGATTTATTGTTAAATAAAAATATAAAGTATAGGTCAAAGTCGATTATACAACCTGGTGAATTGCCAAATTAAAGCTATACAATAATCAGTTTCATTCTTAGATAGCAAAGCGAATTTTATGCAATTGAATCGAGACAGCCGTGCACATATCCGACTGATTCGCATAAACCAGGCAAAGGATCTTCAGCATCTTTCTCGTATTCAAAACTGACAACACCTTCATACCTCATGTCAACCAACAATGTTAAAAATTTAGGTATATTGATTACCCCTCGTCCGATTTCTACAGTTTTTCCATCCTCTTTCGCCTTATCTACATCTTTTATGTGAATGTCAAGCAATCTTGAAAAGTACTTTTTAACAACCTGTAATGGATCAACACCGATTCTTTGAGTATGACCAATATCCATACACAATCCAAACCTGGGGTCCATATCTTTAATTTTTTCAATAACACTTTCAGGACTTGGATATTTTTTATCACCTGGTCCGTGATTATGAATAGCAACCTTAATGTCATATTCCTTTATTTTCTCATTGGTATAGTTTATTAGTTCATGTTCCGGGACACCTACGATCAAAGACATACCGGCATTTTTTGCATATTCAAAAGCCTGATCAACTTCCTCTTTACTTTTCATATAAATAACACCACCACCGTACAGATTCATCCCTGCATCACTCACCGCTTTTGCTCCTTCTTTCAAATCTTCCACGGAAGCATCCAATGGTAAGTGCATGCTTTTGAAACATATATAATCAAGTCCTGCACGTTTTGTCATGGCAATGGTTTGTGCCTGATCGAATTTTCTAAAGCTGTATGATGCCAGGCCAAGATTAAGTTTATAGGATTTGACATTTGGTATTGCCTCTACCGGATTGATAGCAACAAATGACGCCGCAGCAGTTATGCCCGATATTTTTAAAAAATCTCTTCTCGTTGTTCCTTTCATGAGTACTTTAATTTTTGGGTATAATAAAAACATGAATGTAATATTTATTCTCCATTTTTATGATACTATTTTGGGAAAAATTAATTGATCCCAATGCTCTTTTTGATTTGCCCAACCAGCATTATTGATTAAATTGCAATCACTCAATTTTTAAACGCATCTATGAAATCGATCCATTTTTTTTATAAGAATAAAGTTACTTTTCTTATTGTCACCTTTTTCTGTTTATGGGCGAGTGCAGCAACTCTATATAGTTGCCGTGAACAACCAAAACGCATTGATGATGAATTAATTAATGAGTCGGATAGAGTGCATCCAGAACTGGTAAACGCTGACTATGTTGGGAGTGAATCATGCAAATCCTGTCATGAACAGGAATATGACGATTGGGAAGGTTCTCACCATGATAAGGCAATGATGACAGCAGATGCAAACTCTGTACTGGCAAATTTCGATACTACTTTTGCTAACCAGGGAGTCACATCTAAATTTTATACCAAAGACGGCAAATACTTCGTAAATACCGAAGGTTCTGATGGCCAATATTATGATTATGAGATTATTTATACCTTCGGATTTACACCGCTTCAGCAGTATATCGTTGAATTTCCCAGAGGTAAATTTCAATGTTTAAGAACTGCATGGGATACTGAAAAGAAAGTTTGGTTTGACCTATATCCGAATATGAAGGTGGTTCATGATGAATGGATTCACTGGACAAAAGGTGGATTGAACTGGAATACGATGTGTTCGGATTGCCACTCCACCCTGGTAAAGAAAAATTACAATCCGGTAAAAGATTCCTACAATACTACGTTTTCAATTATTAATGTTAGCTGTGAGTCGTGCCATGGTCCCGGAAAAGAGCATGTGCAAATCGCGGAAACTGAAGAATTCAAGAATAATCCGGACACTACCAAATATCTCGGCAATTTATACATGGGTAAATATACACTCCCAAAACAGATGGTGGACGAATGTGCGCGATGCCATTCCTTGAGAACTCAATACACTGAATTTTATGATCATGAAGGGATATATATGGATCATTATGCCCCGGATTTGTTGAGGGATGAAATATATTACGCTGATGGACAGATACTTGGAGAGGTATATGTATATGGTTCCTTTATGCAGAGTAAAATGTATTCACTGAATATAAAATGTAATGATTGTCATAATGTACACTCTCTTCAATTGAAATTTCAGGGCAATGAATTGTGCCTTCAATGTCATGAAGTAGAAAAATACGATACTAAAAAGCATCATTTTCATCTAATGGAAACTGACGCTGCGGAATGCATTAGTTGCCACATGCCAGGTAGAATTTACATGGGGAATGATTTCAGAAGAGATCATAGCCTCAGGGTTCCAAGGCCTGATTTAAGTGCGAGATATGGTGTTCCAAATACTTGTAACGAATCAGGCTGTCACGATGATCAGTCAGCAGAATGGGCAGCGGAAGCTGTAAAAGAATGGTATGGACCAGAAAGAGTCAAGCATTTCTCAGATGTGCTGACATTTGGTCGAACAAGGGTTCCTGAAGCTATTCCCGGGTTAATCGAGTTGGCAAAGGATAAGAGTGAGCCGGTTATAGCCAGGTCAACAGCCATTTTGTATCTTGGAGAGACCATAGATCCACAGGCTTTTGAGGCCATTGCTTCATTGCTGAACGACAATGATCCGCTGGTAAGATATACTTCTGCAAAATATTTGGATGTGTTACCTCCGCAGGATAAAGCTCCGTTGCTGGCTCCGCTGCTTGTTGATAATGTGAGATCTGTTAGAATTTCAGCATTGGGCTCATTAGTGGGAGTACCCAAAAATCTCATGAGCAGCCTGGATCAGGCAAACTACGATAATGTTTTTAAAGAGTATTGGACAGGGATTCAAATAAGGTCTGATTTTCCCGGAGGGCAAATGGAAATTGCTCAGTATTATGAGAAAACCGGTAATCCATCTTTGGCAGAACAAGCCTATGTAAAAGCAATAGAATTAGACAGTTACTATAATCCTGCGCGAGTTAATCTTGCCAACTTATATTATAATCAGAATAGATTTAAAGAGGCTGAGGATCTGTTTAAAAAAGTAATCGAATTAGAACCGGCCTTTGGTCAGGCCTACTATTCGTTGGGGTTGTTATATGCAGAACAAAATAAAATGCTCGAGGCCGTTGATTATCTTAAAGAGGCTACGGATAAAATTGATTATAATGATAGAGTGCCATACAATTATGGTCTTATCCTACAAAGACTTGGTAAAAGGACTGAAGCAGAAGCTGCCTTTAAGAAAGGGCTTAAAATCAATCCAAACTCACCTTCCAACCTGTATGCGTTGGGTTATTTGTACTTCGAACAGAAAAGATTTCAGGAAGCATCTTCGGTTTTAAGCAGGCTGGTAACAATAGATCCTAATAATCAACAATACCAGCAGCTTTACCAGGGGGTTCAGCAAGCTTTAGGTCAAAATTGATAAAATGTCGTAGCAATCTTTTATAAGAACAACTTTTATTACTCCCTCCACAATGATATTTCGATTCATTGATTATCGATATATGATTAAATTTTTGAGAGAAGTAAAGATTTCTTTAATTTCAATAAAAATGGTTGATTAGTCATAGAATGTCTTTAATCTTAAAAAGGAATGTTGCAACAGGGATAGTTTGGGTTTCCATACCAGAGGCAGATCTTTATTTATGCTGTGGTTGCCCTGCTGACACTGTGAAGCATTTGAGAAAAGCGGGATTAATTAACACCATAAATAGCACAGGAACAGAAGATGGGCCAAATGCCGTATTATTGTCAGACACGCTCATACAAAATGGTCAGGTATCTAATCTTACCGAGTTTCCTATTCTACAAATGCTGTACCTACAGGGAATGAATCTGCCCAATCACCCCAATTATCAAAATAATCAGCCAATTTTAATCGGCAATGAAGAACAGATAAATGCCCAGCTAGATTATGCTACAATTGGTAATCACGGACTTTCTTCAATAGAAGAAATTATGGAAGCCGGGATTTCATTGAAAAATGCGGAGAAAATTTTTGCAACCAAGCTTCACTATTCCAATGGGGCACTCACCTATATGAAGGATATTGTGTCTTCTGTAAAGCTTGATGACGACCATGCTGAAATTAAAAATAGTGTATTCATCACAAGAATAGATATCAATGTATTTCAAATAAAATATAAGGGGGAACAGGTTGAAGTTGATCTAAATATAAATCCGAACGAACATTACAGACCTCCATATCAATTGCCATTTAGAGAAATAAAACCTGAGTATTTTACCATTGTTCATACAGGGGAGGGAAACGGTTGGGACCAGCATCGTCCCTGCATGGCAAGTGTTATTTTCTTTAAAGATAAAACCTACCTGATCGATGCAGGTCCGAATATTTTAAATAATCTATCTTATCTCGGCATTGGTCTTTCTGAAATTGACGGGATTTTTCTGAGCCACATACATGATGACCATTTTGCAGGGATTACCGAACTTTTAAACGTTGAGAAAAAGCTTAATCTTTATCTTACTAAAGTTGTATTGAAAACCGCTGAAAAAAAACTCAAGGCGTTGTTGATGTCAGATTATAACTTGCTCAATGTTGCGTTCAATTGTATAGAACTTGAATTCAATGAATGGAGGAATATCGAAGGCCTTGAAGTAAAACCTGTTTATTCTCCACATACGGTAGAGACGAGTATATTTAACTTTAGAGTGTTAACAGATAATAATTATAAAACATATACTCATCTGTCAGACACCATTAACCTATCGGAATTTAAAGTAATCATTGATGAATCGCCAAATATTTTTTCTTCGGCTGATTTCTCCTCGGTGAAAAATAACTATTTGACAAAAGTAGATTTAAAAAAAATTGATGTTGGTGGAGGGCTTATTCACGGGCATTTGTCAGATTATATCGATGATGAATCCAAGCTTTTAGTTGCAGCTCATACCACTAAATTTATAGAATCAGAAAGTGAAAATATAGTAAATGTAAATTTCGGAGACGCTCATAATCTAATTGAAGACAGTGAGTATAATCTATTGAAAAAGAAGGCATTAAAATTTTTAGAACTATATTTTAGTACACTTGAGGCTAATGATTTAGATCTTTTGGCAAGCCAGCAGATTAAGAAAGCAGCACCCGGAGAAAAAATCATTTCTAAAGATAATAATTCAAATAAAATTATATTGATTTTATGCGGATTGGTAGAGTTTGAATCTAAAAATGGAGATAAGCATTATATAGACACGGGCAATTTTATTGGATACTCCCTGCGTTACTTTCGTTATGATCTCCCTGCAAAATATGAAGCATGGAGTAATGTGAAATATATTGAATATGATGACCAATTTATAAATAAATTTATAAGAGAATTCAGCCTTGTAAATGAATTTATTGATCGTATTCATATTGCCAAAATCCTGAGAAATTCGTGTTTAATTGAAGGCTCGGTAAATAATGCGGTATTATACGAAATCAGTAAATTTTCGACTGTAAAAGTTATTGAGGAAGGTGAATTTAATGAAAAAGATCTCCCTGAAAACCTGTTCATAATTTCTGAAGGAGAGGTGGAAATCAGGTTTGAGAATAAATCAAAGTTGAATATTTTTCCTAATGAACATTTCGGAGGTACTGAGCTATTAAAAGGGTACAGAAGGAAACAATCTTATGAATGTAAAGGGAAAGTAGAAGTTTTGTCCATTCCTGTTGAAAGTATTGAAAATGTACCTCAGTTGATGTGGAGATTGATTGAAATAGAAAAAATAAGGTATCAGTTAAGTATTTTTAGGGCCAAATAATTTTTTGATGTGAAAGATTTGAATGAGAGTAAAATATTAAGAGGACTAAATGAATCTGTTATTTTTAAAAACGTACCAGATGATACTTTGATTAACCTTTCAAAGAAAGCTGGTTTTGAAGCGTTTAAACAAGACGAAGTTATTGTCTGGGAGGGAGAACCAAGTGACAGGTTATTTGTAATTATCAATGGGATAGTAACTGTAAAGAAGGTGGTTCCAAATAAAGCGGACAAAGTCTATGCTTACTTACTTCCCGGAAATTCATTTGGAGAAGTTGGGATTCTGGACAATAAGCCACGTTCGGCTACTGTTGTTGCAATAACTGATGTTGAGGTATTAATATTTGACCGGAATTATTTTCTTAAAATTCTCAATGACCACCCAACAGTTACCATTGAGTTGGCAAAACTTTTAGGATATTACCTTACAGAATCAAATAAAAGGCTTACAAGAGGAGATAAGGAAAAAAAGGTTGTGCTCGTTTTTGACCTTTTTAATACACACGGAGCAGCGGAACTTGGAAAAAGACTAGCGATAAGACTTAGAAAAGGAACCGACAAGAGTACAATTTATAGTGAGTATCCAAATCGACAAACCCTTTCAGCAGAACTTGACCTTGATAAGGTGAGATCAGATATTTTCCATCATGAAAGCGGCCTGGATATTCTTTTGGAGAAAGATTCTTCAATATTGCCAAAGAATACAAAAATGGCATTAATGGTAGATGATCTTTTGAATAATTATGAAAATCTGATCGTTTATTTAAATGATGATTTTGACGAAAGTCTCTCACAGATTCTCGAAAATATTGACCAGGTAATTGTTGTTGGATCGGGAGATAAGGTCCAATGGAAAAAGATATCCGATTTGCATAGGACCATAAAATCCCAGGTAAAGAACAGCAAAACAAAGATCTTTACAATTCTTATCAATAGCACTCCATATGATAATGTTAATATTTATCCACCACCGGATTTTAAAGTAGTGTTTTCCAATGAAACAACTGACTATCAGCTTTGGTCGGAGGACAGTTCAAAATTGGCTTCAGAGTCACTTGATGAAGCTGTTGAAACCTTTGTTGACCGGCTTCAACGAAATAATCATATCGGGATTTTTATACCGACAACATTCAATGTCAATAATTATTTTGATACGACACCATACATAGATAAAACATTGGCCTTCCTTGGAGAAAGGTTTGGAGGAGCTACAAGTGAAGAGGCAAAAGGCATCTGGAATAGTGAGGACATTGGCCTGGTAGGAGAGAAGCTCTTCAAAGTACACACCTATGCTACTTCAAAAGACCTGAAAAAGTTCCTGGATGAGGTTGTAGAATTTGTGCGAACTATGAAAGAAGAATTGCAGCAGGAGGCTATGGCAATGGAAATAAATCAGAAACTAACTTTGATATAATAAAAAACCCGGCATAATCCGGGTTTTTTATTATTATTCTTTAATCAGAAGGCTCTCTAATTTTTATTCTTAAAATCAGTGCAATTATTTTTATAGAGATCTAGCCTGATAATATTTAAAACAGCCTCGTATTCGTCAATGGCTGATCCTATTACGTGTTCAGGTTGACTGCCTTTTGCCAATTTAGTGATTGGGCCATCTTTTACCCAAGAATAGCTATTTTCACTATCTAACTTTATAAAGATCACATCGTTACCCGGATTAAACTCAAAATTATTTACGTTGGTTTTGTAAGTGCCGCCCATAGGGACAATGGTTTTAACCATATAACTACCGGAAGAAGCTTTGAATACTTCTGTAAGACATGTTCCTTTATTTTGCTCCTCTTCTAAGCTCACCACATTAAAACTCAATATTTTCCATCCATCGGTGAATTTCTTTAATGTGAAGGTAGTGAGCTCAGTTCCTTTACTCCATATTTCTCCTTTTGATGAAACCTGAACAGCAATCTCACACAGCACAACTCCGGATTTTCCTCTTAATATAGATCTCAGTATATTCTTCACTTTATACTGCACCTCCATTCCGTCGGCTTTTAGTAACTGGTCAAGATAGGCATCGAAATCAGCATAAGAACTTTGGATTAGACCAAAATCATCTACAACATTGGATTTAATAATTGTTGAAAAAAGATCCTTTGAAACAAAATTTAAAACACTTTGCTTGTCCCTGCTTTTGGTAATGTTCTCATACGTTTTTGCATAGTCTTTAATAAATTGTTCAATCTCAGCTTCCGGTTTTTGACCATATCCTGTTTGAAACATTAAAACAGCTAAGAATAAAAACAAAAATGCGGTGATACTTCTTTTGAATAGATTCATTTTATACATACTTATTTAAACAAGGGATAAAATAAATGAAATTCGTGGTTAATATGAAATTGATTTACAATTGAATCCCACATGAATTGTCCATCCAATGTAATAAAAAAGCATAGTATCGATATTTTTAAATACATACTAAGTTCTTTTTATTATTATTGCGATTTATAAAAAATATGAATTGAATGAAAACGATAGATTCACTAAATCAAGTTGCTGAATTTCATAGAACATTTAAACATCCTATTGAGGATACACCAATTATTCCCTCAAAGAAAAGATGTGATTTGAGAGTAGCGCTCATTAGAGAAGAACTCGAAGAGCTTCAGGCGGCAATAGAGGATAATGATCTGGTGGAAATAGCCGATGCATTATGTGATATTCAATATGTGCTTAGCGGGGCTGTTTTAGAGTTTGGGATGGGTGATAAATTTAGAGAGCTTTTTGATGAAGTACAAAGGTCAAACATGAGCAAAAGCTGTATTTCAAAAGAAGATGCGGAGGCTACTATCAAACATTACAAAGAAACCAAAGGGTTCGATTGTTACTATAAAGAAATTGACGGCCATTTTCCCGTTTATAGAACAGAAGACAATAAAACTTTGAAATCCATCAATTATTCACCGGCTGATTTAAAAAGAATACTAAATCAATAGTTACTTTTCAAGAATTACTGAAAGCCATGGATCTTCATATTCAGAAGATTTCAATTTATAAAAATTTACAAACCTGGGCAGGAATATATTTTTTCGCCTGTTGCCAATTTGTAAAACGATCTCATCTCCATATTTATTGATTTGATACTTTTTATCCCTGAGAAAAGGTAATTTGATTTTAATATGATAACCTCCTTCAATTTCTTTCAATATATAGGGAGATTCATTGTACAATACATCAGTAGGATTGATGCCTGCATATAATCTATCGGCAAATTCATGAAGTTTTTCCAGTCCAAAAATCTCTTCGCCAGCGTGCTTTGCTTTTAATATCGGTAATTCAGAAAAGCTATCTTCAATGTCTTTAAGGTATATTTTTTGTGATTTTATATAGTTGGAGAAAAGAGTATTTTGAGTTTTTTCTTCGATGATTCTATTTACAATTACAGCATCAACATTGTAGCCATACAAGTTTAAATAAGTAAAAGCCCGCTTCGATTCGTTGATCACCATTTTTTCAGGGTTGGTCACCAATCTAATGGAGCATATGTCATGATTGGAAAAAATCTTCTGTATAACTTCCAGCTTGTCAAATATCTTTTCCAATTCCTCATAGCCTTTATCGATGGGAATTCCGGTGGTAATTCTGGCGACTTTACCTATATTTCTGATAGCAAACCTCTGGAATGGCACTGCCTTGGTAACCCACCATTTGGTGACTTGAGGCAAAGTGAGGAGCGTTAATGTTTCTCCTGTCGGCGCACTGTCAATGATGATGAGGTCAAATAATTTTTCTGTATAATATTTTTCTATCCATAAAAATGCCGAAGCCTCTTCCATTCCCGGCAATGCTGACATCTCCTCTGCTAAGACGTGCTCTACACCTTGCCATCGAAAAACTGTGAGCATTAACTGACGTATGTTTTGCCAGTATTTTTGCATAGAATAATAAACATCCAATTCCTGTGCAAACAGATTTTCCTGAACTTCCAGCGGTTCCGGCTCAAGACTATAACCTAGTGCATCGGACAAGCTATGGGCAGGGTCAGTAGAGATAATAAGGGTTTTCAATCCACTTTTAGCTGCTTTTATTGCCGTTGCAGCCGCAACCGTAGTTTTACCCACACCACCTTTTCCTGTAAATAGAATGATTCTCATAAAAATTCTATTATAATAAAAAAGCCCGGAACAGGCCCAGGCTTTAAATTTAACTTCTAATTAATTTAAGGCAATATCACCGCACGGTAATTATTGAGATTTACGGGAGATATCCTGGCATTAAACTCTGTATTTATGGTTTGAATAATATCGTTAGCAATCAGAGCATATCCACGGGGAGTCAAATGCACTCCATCCAATGAAAAAGCGCCACCAGAAATAAAACCACCACTTACATTCACTCCGTCAATGAATACGCCATTATTTATGTCTTCGAGCAGGTCGTTGATTTCTACAACACCAATATTCTGATCAGCGCCATATCCTAGAATAATCTGATTGTATTGATCAGTATAATCATTGACATTTTTAATTTCACTTTCTGTTAAAGAATATTCATCACCCATTGGAACAACAACTCCTATAGCAGATAAAGGATTTCCCGGATCTGCTAACTCGCCAAGTACACCTAAAGCAGTTAAAAGTATTAAATCATTGCTGTCCGTCTGCCTGACTTGACCGTACATTGCCAAAGCCGGATTAATTGAACCAAGAATTGGTCCGATATCGTCTAATGCCTTATCTACAATCAATACTGGATTTATTCCTTCTCCATATGTTACCTTTCTTCTTTCAGCATCTTCGGCTGTAATAATATTTTGTGCAACCAGGCCGGCGAGAACAGCATTATAACCTCCAAAAGCAGTAATACCCATTAAGGCAGATGCAGTTTGCTCATCCAAAGGAATTGATAAATATGGTACCGTTGTAAAAAAAGGAGATAGAGTTACCTTTGGAATTGTAATTAGGACTCCTTTAGCATTTGTTGATGTTAGAGCAGACATCAATTGACCATAAAAATTATCAAATACATCAACCGGAGTCAAACCACCTAATCCCAGTTGACCTCCGTCAATACCAGCAGAACCACCGGATGATGCATAGCCCAATACATCATTGCTGCCTATCCAACAAGTGAAGAAAGTTGGATTACTATCCTCAACCACTTTTAGATAAGTGGTTATTGGAGATTGTCCACCGAGCATTCGATAAAAAAACGGGTTTACCTGCGGGCTGGAACCATATCCTGGAAAATTGATATCTCTGACTCTTATGCCAGGAACGCCAAGGTTATTAAAAGGTCCTTCAAGTTGTACGAGCCAATCGGGGTCAGCGTCAATAGTACCAATTTCCGGTGCTAATGATTTTAAGTATAAATATCCTGAACCGTTGCCAGGGATATCCGGTTGCCTGAAATTAATAGGTGAAATTGCACTCATTTGCTGAGCGATTTGATTAGGATAAGACTGTAGCTGACCATCTGCGTACAGACCTCTGTCAGCATATCCTGCGGTTAATGAATTTCCAACTGCGATGTAATTACTAAAATCTATCCCACCAGCCGAAGGAGCGGGAACATCAATTTCCGGAGTACATGCATAAAAAATTATTAATGCAGGTAGTATATATATTATTCTTTTTGTCCAATTTTTCATTGTATCGTTATTTAAGTATTAAAACTTGTATGCTATTGAAAAGCCAGGAATAACTGCATTTAACTTATATGTACCGGGTAATACATCCCGTGTCCCAGATTGTTGTGGAGTTGACAGTGTATATGTTCCTGCGGCGATAGCTTGCTCTATTGTTTGCTCTCGCTGAGCGCTATGGATATAGAGGAACGAAAGATCCAGTTGGAAGTGCTCTCCAATGGCAAACCCTATTCCGGCAGTCAATCCAAGCCTGTCATTATCAGGGGTTTCTGGTGTCATGTACCCATCCTGAACAGGTGTCTTATCATAGTACAATCCTGCTCTTAGCTGCAAATTGTTTTCTAATACATATTCTCCTCCAAGGTGTATTACCCATGAATCTTCATAGTTTCTTGGCGAACTGCTGTCTTCTAATCCGGGAGTATTTGTTTTAAAATCAAAATCAAGAGATTTATAGGCGCTCCATCCAACCCAATCGAATTGAGTGCCAATTTCAAAATTCTCACTTATATGATAAGTCAGACCAGCGCTAATCACAGAAGGCAAAGGCAGGCTTGCATTGAATGTATTTCCGTCAGGGAACAGTCCTGCAATAGATGATGGAACAACAAATTCAGCATCGCCATCTTCAATTTTCATATCAACTTTAGATCTGTAACTCAAACCTAAATCAATTTTTTCTGAAGCGGCATATAATATTCCAATGTTATATCCATAAGCCAGAGAGGCACTGCCCTCCAGGCTTACCGAGCCTTCGCTATAATTATTCCCATCTTGCCTGGCATCTAATAAGAGTGTCCGCATTAAATTCACACTTCCAAGAGTTATGTCCAGTCCGGCGCCTATTGAAAGTTTGTCACTAATTCTAAAGGCTACGGTTGGTTGAATCTGAATTGCTTTCAGTGTCAACTCATTCAGCATATCACGGCCATCCCAGGTATTCCCCCAATTTACTCCGGAACCAAAAGGAGTCATTGCGCCAATTCCGAATTTAAATTTTCCATCCTTGGGTCCCCAAACAGCATAAAAATGAAAAGGCGTTCCGGTAGGATTGTCAGTTTCCGCAGTGTAACTGCTGTTACTAGTTTCAGAATTCCAATAGGTATTACTGGCAAAAATCGGGTTAGTCCCAATGAGGATGCTATTGTGATCCATAAATCCCATAGCACCGGGGTTAAAGAACAAACTTGATGCATCGCTATACATCATTACTCCTAAATTGCCCATGCCAGTTGTTCTGTTGCCCTGCAATAGAACCTGGTAACCAGAGCCATAGCTAAATGGACTGATAAGCGTACTAAGAAAACAAATAGTTAATAGTTTTTTCATCATAGTAAAAATTTTGTTTATCAAACACAAAAATATGCTTAAACTTAAATAAGTTTTGATTGGTTAATAGTAATAATAATTACACGGTTCCGAGGTCGTCTAATTGTCAGTTTATACTTATTGCAATAATAAAAACTACTGACGGTTTTCCATTTCAATAAATCATCTTCAATAAAGAATAGTTATCGAAATGCATTTATAAATCATTTTACAAAAAAAATATTCTATGAAATATCGTAAACTTTTCCGAATTAAAAGAAGATTTATGCAATTTTCAATTCTTCGAGTGGTTTTTTTGTATTCCCTTTTTTTTCTGAAATTTGGGCCATTGCATATTCTGCCAATGCTGTAATACTTAAACTTGGATTGACGCCCAGGTTACATGGAATTATAGAACCGTCTAAAACATACATATTCTTATACCCATGAACTTCGAAAAATTCATCTACAACACCTTCATTATCGGTTTTCCCCATTGGGCAACCGCCTAAAATATGAGCTGTCATGGGCATATCCAGTAATATCTCAGGCCACGCATTTTGAGCTATCCCATTTACCTTCTTTGCATATCTATGCATAACATCCTGCCCAATGGAGATAAAGGCCGGCACCCTGGAATTTTTATCATTTTTAATGGTCATTTTTCCGCCGAATATCCTATTACTCCATATCATTCTCATCGAATTATCCAATGACTGCATCACCAGGAATATAATTGACTTTTTACCCCAATTTTTAAAAGTAAATGTCAGTTTCAAAAATTTTATAGGATGCCGGATCGCAGTTAATATCCATTTCAAAAATCGTATGATTCCCTTACCTTCTCCAACCGCCAGGGTGGCGAGCTTTCCCATAGCACCGGATTCATCATTATACTTTACTATTTCAACATGTGTATGATCATCCGGATTGAAATAGGATGAAATGGCTACTCCATTATTTAGTTTTCTATCTGCATTGCTGATGCCACATAGCGACTCTGAGTTGGTAAGTATATTTTCTCCAAGATGGTCTGAAAGATTTGGCATTGTCCCAAATTTGTATTTTTGTTTCAATAGCAAATCCATCGTGCCCAATACGCCTCCACAAACTATTAATCCTTTTGCAGTATAAGTTCTTTTATTTTGCCAAACCAGGATGTGCTGTCTTTTGTCTGGATAGAATACAATTCATTCTCTACGGTTATTTTTGTGACGATGCAACTGTCTATTACATCTGCCCCGTATTGTTCGGCAAAGTAAAGGTAGTTTTTATCCAACGTGTTTTTGGCATTGTATTTACAACCAACCAGGCAACCGCCACATTCCCGGCAACCTTGCCTAAGAGGTCCTTTACCATTGAAATAGGGGTCTGTTTCTTCATCAATATCACCATAATATACTCCCACATTTACGCCTTTAAATGAGCTCTCAACACCCATATCAGCCGCGACTTCCTTCAGAAGCAAATCTTCCTCGTGGAAGTTCACCAATGTCTTCGTCCCCAGCATGTGTCTGGCGAGGTCATAATAAGGTGTTAAAACTTTTTTCCAATCTTTAATATGAGACCAGATCGGATTTTTAAAAAATTCATCCGGTGGAAACATGTGGGTATTACCATATACAATAGAGCCCCCGCCAACGCCAACACCACTGAGTATGGTTACTTGCCTGAAGAAGGTGACATTTTGAAAACCAAACCATTTTAATTTCGGCATCCACAAAAACTTTTTCAAATTCCAGTCAGATTTTGGAAAATCAGTCGATTTGAATCTTTTGCCTTTTTCGATGACCAGCACAGAATAACCTTTTTCTGATAACCTCATAGCTGAGACACTGCCGCCAAACCCGGAACCAATCACAATATAATCGTAAGTCTTATTCATTTTTATATGCTATTGACTTCATGAAATGCTTTGAATACTATAAAAATTATAGCTTTTTTACTAAATTAAAATTGGTAGGTTGGATTATAAAATTAAATGTTTTAAGGATGAATTATTGAATTATTTCAAAATAAATATCTTTATACGTAGATTTATTATCAAAGTAATGATTTTACTAAAGATTGAATAAAATTATCAATGAGTAAAGAAGCTAATTCACCGGCGATAAAAAATGATTGGTACACTGACCTCTCAGATCAGGCACTAAATAACAAACATATCGTGCATGAATATTTTAATCTGAGATTCACAAAACTTGTCGTCCGGGAAGTTATAAAATATCTTAGTGATTATTATTTCAGAGCAAAATTCGTTGGTTTTGAAAATATGCCAAAGAGGAACAATCCCGACGCTCCACTGATTTTTGCAAGCAATCATTCAGGAATGGCTTTTCCCTGGGATGGGATCATTTTGGCATCCGGAATTTATGAGATGTTTGATTACGGTCCTAAAAGTATGAGGCCGCTGGCATCTCCAATGCTTTCTGAATCAGTGCTGATGAATCCATATCTCTATGAAAATCTATGGAAAATAGTTGGTTCTGTTGACGCATCATTTCTGAATTTTGAAACCATGATGCTTCAAAATGAACATAATTTGCTGATATATCCTGAAGGGGTTCCGGGAATCGGAAAAGGATTTAATAAGCGCTATCAGTTGCAGCGGTTTTCTTCGTCATTCATTACCATGTCGATTAAATATAAAACGGATATAGTTCCTTTATTAACCGTAAATGGAGAATTTATCAACCCCTATGCATACCGGTCAGGCTGGTTAAATAAATTAGTCAATAAAATCGGTGTTCCGTTTTTACCTCTGGGATTAGTTTCACTATTCATACCCTTTCAACCATGGATATTTTATATGGGATTTCCGGCAAAATTGACTTACGTTCTCGGAAAACCAATAAAAGTTCATGAGATGACCGATAAGCCAATCGATGAAATTTCGTATGAAGAATTAGTGGATATCAAAGAGCGGGTGAGGACAGAAATGCAACAACAATTAAATAATGCCGTTGAGAAATATGGAAAAAAGCCATTTTATTTCAGAGAATTTTTGTCCTTGACATTTAAAAATTTAGATAAATTGCCATATTCAATGCCATTTGGTTGGCCGCTATTATTTGAACAGTTTAATTTATCATGGAAAAAAATTAAAGTAGATGATCAGCCTTTAAAATTAGGATTTTTATCCACTTTTAAAATAATATTGAAATCTCCAAAACAACTCTTCTTCTACCTTCCAATTATTGGATGGATACCTTTATTAATGAAAGGATTAAAAAGGAAAACCTGAACGGCAACTTGAAGATATTTTTATAACGTGAAGGAGCATGGCATCATTGAAACATAACTTCTTAAAGGGAGTCCTTAATACTTTGAGTCTTCCAATGTATTGGAAGTTGCCCCCTGTCGATCATTTGAGGAGCATACTAGAAACTTCCACCATGATGGCAACATTGCCATGGGGTGTTACTTTTGAGAAAATAGAGTTAAACGAAGCAGGTGCTGAATGGCTTACGCCAAACAATGCCGAAGATGGGCATATATTGCTTTATATACATGGTGGCGGATATGTAATTGGCTCTCCTCATACACATCGTG
The DNA here is from genome assembly GCA_024280115.1 of Bacteroidota bacterium. Classification (GTDB taxonomy): domain Bacteria; phylum Bacteroidota; class Bacteroidia; order Cytophagales; family Cyclobacteriaceae; genus JAAUQL01. The sequence continues at coordinate 45,449 of JAJRQT010000203.1, forward strand.
CGATCGCAGGCAAGATCGCTAAGGGGATCCATGCAAATTGCCTGTTAATAGATTATAGAAAAGCGCCGGAATATCCATTTCCTGCGGCATTAAATGATGCATATTACTCTTATAATTATTTGCTTGAAAAAGGGTACGATCCGAAAAGAATAGTCATTGTTGGTGATTCGGCCGGAGGAGGATTGACTTTAGCAATGCAATTCAAGCTTCGTTCAGAAGGTTTACCGCTACCGCTTTGTTCTGTGTTACTCTCCCCATATCTGGATTTACACGGCTCCGGGGAATCAGTAGAGAAGAATGCTAAGAATGATCGTTTTCTCGATGTATTTGAAATGAGAAAGTGGGCTGATATGTATGCAGGTGATCATGATTTCTCGAATCCATTGATTTCTCCATTATTTGGTAATTTCAGAGGGCTACCTCCAATTCTTGTTCAGTCGAGTGAAAGTGAGGTACTTTACAATGATTCTACAAGATTTGTAAGCAAGGCCAAAAAACAAGGAGTGAAAATTACATTTCAAACATGGCATGGCCTAATTCACTGGTGGCATATGTTTGGAGGGATGCCTGAAGCCAAGGAGGCGATTGATAAAATAATACAATTCATCGCTGAGCATTACGGTTCTGCTAAAACAAAACCTTAGAATTTTATATTCAACATGGATTATAAATTTTGAATTTTATTCATCGTTATACCATTTCATAACCATCATTTAAATCCTCCAACCTTCTGCAAATGAGCGGAATTTGAGTGCAATTTTTTTTTTTAATCATAATTGAATCTTTTAGATGAATAAAACGTTTTTCTTATGTAAATTGTGCTATTACAAACAAGAGTTAAAATAACATGGAAGATCTATTTAAAAAATTTTTGTACACTGGAGTAGGATTGGTAGCAATGACTGCCGAAAAAATTCAGAAATCAGTTAATAATCTGGTAAATGAGGGTAAACTCTCCATTGAGGAGGGGAAAAAGGTAGTTGATAAGCTGGTCAGTGATGGCAAGCTATCGGCGGAAGAAGGTAAAAAAGTAGTTGAAGATTTCGTAGCAAAAGGTAAAGTCTCAACAGAAGAAGGCAAAAAACTTGTTGATGATTTTTTTAAGAATGCAAAGACAAAAAAAGACGAAGTTGAAACACAGCTTAAAAGTATTGTTGAGCGAGTTTTAAGTAATTTTGATTTTGCAACAACTAAGGAATTAGATGCGCTTAAAAAGAAGGTTGCCGCTTTGGAGGCAAAGCAAAAAACTGTTAAAAAACCGGTGACTAAAACAACGGCAAAAGCGGTTAAAAAACCTGTAGCTCAGGCTACTAAGAAAGTAACGGCTACTGTTTAATAAGTGAAAATATTGCTAATTAAAAAATGCCAAAGTCAATTTTGATTTTGGCATTTATTTTTTTTAATGCAGACCAAATGAATAGTTTTTTTAACTTGGTCAAAAAATACAAATCAATTTATGTTCTTCAATAAGACTATTGACAATATAGGCAGGATCAGAAAACTTGTAGAGGTTTTGCTAAAATATGGATTTGAAGATATAGTAGTAAATACAGGCTTGCGAAATCTTCTTTCACCTAATAAAAAAACTAAAGGCCGAATATCAGCGGAAGAAGAGTTGTTTTCTCAAACCCGTTGGGAACGAATCCGGCTAATTATGGAAGAGCTTGGTCCTACTTATATCAAATTAGGGCAAATGCTTAGCAACAGACCCGATTTATTGCCTGAGCCGCTGATAAAGGAATTTGAAAAGCTGCTTGATAAAGTACCGCCATTCGAAATAGAGAAGGTTAAAGAGATTATCGAGGGAGAGTTCGACAAATCCATTGAAGACTTATTTATTTATTTTGATGAAAAACCCATTGGTTCTGCAAGTATTGGACAGGTTCACAGAGCCAGGTTGTCTGATGGCGAAGATGTTGTTGTTAAAGTGCAAAGGCCAAATGCTAAAAGACAGGTAGTCGCTGACCTTTCCTTGCTTAAAGAATTTGTAAAGCTTACGGAAAATTACTTTTTCAAGGCCGGCATACTCAATCCAATAGAAATCGTTGACACATTCGCGAAAAGCTTACAAAATGAACTGGATTACACTACCGAAGCCAGAAATCTGAGTCAATTCAGGACATTGTATAGTGATTTTAATAGTTTATATATTCCAAAGCCATATCGTGAATTGACAACTAAAAAGGTGCTCACCATCGAATTTATTAGTGGCTGCAGAGTTAATGATATTCCAATAATAAAATCCTGGGGTTTAAGGCCTGCGGATATTGCTAAAAAAGGACTGGATATTTATTTAAAGCAAATTTTTGAAGTTGGAGTATTTCATGCAGATCCGCATCCTGGAAATATTCTCATCAAACCAAATGGAAAAATAGGGCTCATAGATTTTGGTATGGTCGGTAAACTTGTGCAGTCTCAACGGTTTGCATTTGCCGGTGTATTTATCAGCCTTGCAAAAAAAGATGCCAAAAGTATGGCGACAAATCTGCGCAGATTGGCTATTGACCATGAGATCAATGACATGCGTGCATTTGAATACGATTTGAATGACCTGATTCAGGATTTTGTGGTCCTGTCCCAGGAAGATATTGGCGTTCGGGACTTAACAGCGAGATTACAAAAACTTGCGTATAAATATAAACTTCAAATACCAGGTGTTATATTTTTGGTACTGAGAGCCTTAGCAATCCTGGAAAGCACTGCCAAATCCCTGGATCCTAAATTTGATGTACTTGAGAATATTAAACCGTATGGTATAAAATTGATTGCCGAGCAGTACAGTATTAAAAATATATCGAGTGAAGTAAGCCATTCTGTAGCTCAGACTTTTGCTTTACTTTCTAATTTGCCATTGGATATTCGGGATATTGTAAAGCAAGTGAGGAAAGGTAAAATTGTATTAAATACCCGACAGGTAGGATATGAAAAATATCAACGCCAAATGGATTTCATTGCCAACAGAATTGTAATGGCAGTCATTATCGGGGCTTTGATCATTTCTTCTGCCTTAAGCTATGGAATTGCAATTGGGAAGGATGTAGCTGGTTTTCTTGGGATGCCTTATTTTAGCATAGTTTGCATATTAATCGCGGGCTTTCTGACTTTTGTAATTTTTATTAATGACTACAGAAGCGGAAGAAACAGGCATCAATAAAACGCTATAAAATATTGTAAAAGACCCGCAACTCCTCCGAGAATTGCACCAATAACAATTAGCTTAGTTTCGTCTTCTTTAAAAACAGGTCTTAAAAATGCTTCAAATTCTACAGGAGGAAGTTCTGCCATTTTAGTTCTGAGTATGTGTTCCAGGTCAAGTGCATTTTCAGCGTATCCAAATACATTTCTTATGTTCATGGGTAATTCCTGCATAAACCTGAAGCATGCAATATTCCGGATATGAGTAAATAGTTGACTACCGGTTGTTATTTCCACGAGAGACTTGATCAATCCCGCCATTTCATTGATGGTTTGTTCTATTTGTTTTTGAACAATCTTTTCTAATTTTTCAGATCCCGGGCCCCTGATAATGTATTCAAATATGTTTTCAATAGTTATTATTTTTGAAGCCACAATATTGGAATATTCTGTAGAGACCTCTTTTTGTCTTTTAATAAACATCCCCTGAATAGTTAATTTCCCAATTTTGATTGGGTTCAAAGGGCGGAATATCAGCTTCAATGCCAGAAAATTAGTGAAATATCCAACAAGAACTCCAAATAATGGTAATATCCACCAAAATGGGAAATAATACCACACCACCATTTGGGTGAGTCCGAATATGAACCCAAAGTACAATCCCGATTTCATAATAAATTTAAACTCAGCTTCTCCGCATTTTAAAAACATCTGGTTGAGTAACTTTTTATTTTGGGTGAGCGAGCTTACGGCCAGGTATTTCAGATCGAGCATGCCGGAAAAATCTTTTTCGACATCTTTCATCATTTCTTCAACAATAACCGGCAGATTGGCACTTACATTTTTATAAACATTTTCTTTTAAACTATGTGGGGCATTCTGCCAGATCCTGTGAAGTTTAGCGTCCATTACCTCGTCTATTATCTGTTTAGATAAATTTTCGATGGAAGGCGCCATCTCTTCCGCGACCTTGCTTGGTTTTATTTTAGAAAACTGCACTCCGATGTCCAGAAGTTTGGTAGTCCACAAATCAACAGCGGTTTCTGCCATCTTCCTGGCTTTGGAAGGGATAATACCCTGCCACCCGAAAGGTTTTACACCAAAATATTCAATGGGATAAAAAGTCATTTTTATGGCCAGCACATTGGTAATCCAACCAACCAATGCACTAACCAGAGGTATAGTGAGGTACGGTAGGTATCCTAATATCTCATCAAAATTTATGGCCATTGAACAGAAATCTAAAAAAACTTAATTATGAAGCTAATATCGTGTAAATTCAAGGCAATTAACTTTAATTTTTTCAAAGTGTTTCATATAATTATTAAAATTTAAATTCAATCTAACCAAAACCTGAGCACATGTTAGTTCCACAATTAATTTTACGACAACTCTATACCAATGGCAGTCTTCAAAATATTGATGACGGGATTCAGTTTTCCTTAAAAAACCGTTTGGCGAATACCAAGCTTTTATCAATTAAGGAAATAAAGATTGATGATGAAAAAATTGACTTGGCAAGGGTAAATATCGTTTTTGAAGATGATTCTGAAATAGCTGCCTCAATGGTGCCAGACAATCCTGTGGACTTTCCTCTGAAAAAAATAATTAATATAAAAATCGATGATCTTAATCTATCTGAAGCAAAACATAAAATAGGAATTAAGTTTTTAACAGATACTTTTGGGAAATTGTCACTGAAAGTTGAAGATTCGATTGCTGCAGATACTGCTCATATAATCAGGATTCCAAGAAATTCTAAAGACGATTATAGTGAATCTATCATCGCTGAGCGCCAGTCGTTTATAGAAAAATACTCAAAGAAAAAGTACGATAACCTTTTCAAATATTCATTTGACCCCCATATCACAGAAGGTAATATAGAAAACTTTACAGGTGTAATACAGGTACCATTGGGTTTTGCCGGCCCTATAACCATAAATGGTGAACATGCTAAAGGTGAATTCATTGTGCCTCTGGCAACAACTGAAGGAACTCTTGTGGCTTCGTACAATCGTGGTATTAAGGTAATTAATTTGTGTGGCGGAGTAAAGGTGACTGTTGTCGGGGATGCTATGCAAAGAGCTCCGGTTTTTGTATTTGAAGATGCGAGAGGATCAAGAGATTTTATTAAATGGGTTGAAGAGCACAATGATAAAATTAGGCAAGAGGCGGAAGCGACTTCATCAGTTGCAAAGCTTCAATACATCGATCATTTTTTATCCAATAAATTCGCTTATCTGAGATTCAATTACAGTACTGGGGATGCAGCTGGTCAGAATATGTCAGGACGAGCCACTTTTGCCGCTTGTAGCTGGATTATAGATAATTATAAAAAAGGAGAGATTAAAAATTTCTATCTGGAATCGAATCTGGCAACAGATAAAAAAGCTTCACAGATCAACGTTATGCGCAGTAGGGGAAAGAGAGTAACTGCCGAAGCCACAATTGAGCGAGATGTACTCATTCAGCATATGCGTGTAGAACCGGAAAAAATAAATTATCACTCAAATATTTCCAACATCGGGGCTTTTTTAAGCGGCGCCAATCACAATGGAGCTCACTCACCCAATGCTATTACAGCGATGTTTATTGCCACAGGTCAGGATGTGGCCAATGTTTCTGAATCTTCCGCTGGAATTTTATATACAGAAATGACTCCTGAAGGTAATTTGTATATCTCTTTAACAATACCCTCACTGATAGTTGCATCCTATGGAGGAGGAACAGGGTTGCCATCTCAAAAGGAATGTCTGGAAGTGATGGATTGCTACGGGAAAGGAAAAGTAAATAAGCTTGCAGAAATAATAGGTGCTGTTGCGCTTGCAGGAGAAATTTCATTAGGAAGTGCTATTTCCTCATCGGATTGGGTATCAAGCCATGAAACTTATGGAAGAAACCGGTGATTATAAGTCCATCATAAACTCATCATAGGCATTTTTGATTTCTCTGAGCGCCAGGGCATCATTCTTTTTTGTCGCTAAAGTTATACCTGTCTCAAATATATTTTTGGCCTTTTCCTCCTTTCCTAAATCTAAATAAAGCTGAGCAAGATGGTAATAGGTAGGTACGTAATCCGGAAATTTTACTATTAACAATTCAAAATAATAAAGCGCTTTCTCCGGTTCAGAGCTTTTATATTCATTGGCTAACGCATAAATAATGAATGGGTCATTTTGATCCTCATTGTAATATTCTAAAAGTTGTTTTAGTCGCAGATCATTCATTTTTCTTTATTGATTTTTATTTTTTGAATTTAGTACTAACTTGGACGCAATAATTGAGTTACAAATTTTAGAATTATTAATTGAATTATGAAGATATTAGTTTGCATAACTCACGTGCCGGATACTACGGCAAAAATTACTTTCATTGACAATAATACAAAGTTAAATGAATCGGGCATTCAATTTATCATTGGTCCCTATGATGATTTTGCTTTGGCACGCGCCATTGAACTTAAAGAAACACATGGTGCCACAGTCACAGTTTTGAATGTCGGGGAAGCCAATACCGAACCGACAATCAGAAAAGCTCTGGCTATTGGAGCAGATGATGCTATAAGAATTAATACTGCACCTACGGATTCGATGTATGTCGCTCATCAGATCGCTGACGCTATTAAACAAGAGGCCTACGATCTGATATTAATGGGCAGAGAATCAATAGATTATAATAGTGGAGTTGTCCATGGTATAGTAGGGGCCTTACTCGATATCCCATCGGTATCGCCGGTGATGGTTTTAGATATTGAAGGAACTACCGTTAAAATATCCAGAGAAATTGAAGGCGGCAAGGAGTTTTTAGAAGTAGAGCTTCCGATTGTGGCAGGATGCCAGGAACCGATTGCTGAATGGAAAATCCCGAATATGAGGGGAATCATGACAGCTAGATCAAAACCTTTGAAAGTGGTGGAACCTGTGGCATTTAATCATTCAACTGAAACGGTTTCATATGAAAATCCACCTGAAAAAGGTTCTGTAAAATTGGTTGATGCTGAAAATGCCGAAGATCTGATTGATTTGTTAAAAAATGAAGCTAAGGTCCTTTAATAATTTTTGAGATTTAAAATAGTATAAGATGTCCATATTAGTATTTATCGAAGGTTCAGAAGGTGTTTTAAAAAAATCATCAAAAGAGGCCATCAGCTATGCGGCCCAAGCTGGGTCTATTCTTAATGATCAGGAAATCGTAGCAGTTGTTCTTGGAAGTTATGATGAATCCATACTTTCTAATCTGGGTAGCAATGGTGCAACAAAAGTCATCAATGTAGAAGGTGACGTATTTGCTGAAAACCAGATCGGTGTATTTTCTGACAGCATTCAGGGAATCATGACTGACAATGATATCAAATTGCTGGTTATGATAAAATCTTCCTTTAGTGATAACATAGGAGGGAGGATTGCGGGTAAAACAGGCGCATCTGTCGTGTCAAGCGTGATATCTCTTCCTGATGTATCTAATGGTTTCAAAGTGAATAAAAGTATTTTTACTGGTAAAGCTGCCACTACTGTGTCTGTCAATGGTGATATAAAGGTGCTTATTGTAAATAAAAATACTGTTGAACTGCAGGAATCAGGAGATATTGCACCTGTTGAAAAAATTCAAGTTTCTTCAGACATCGAAGTTAAAATAAAAATTACGGGCAAGGAAAAGGCAGAAGGAGATATACTCTTAGAGGATGCAGATATTGTGGTTTCTGGTGGCAGGGGACTCAAAGGACCTGAAAATTGGGGAATAATAGAAGATCTCGCCAAGGCTTTGGGTGCAGCTACCGGTTGCTCGAAGCCTGTTTCAGATGTTGGGTGGAGACCACATCACGAACATGTTGGTCAAACAGGTGTAAAAGTTAGTCCAAACCTTTATATTGCCGTCGGGATATCGGGAGCAATCCAGCATTTGGCAGGTGTTAATTCTTCAAAAGTGCTGGTTGCAATAAATAATGACCCGGAAGCGCCATTTTTTAAAGCAGCTGACTATGGAATTGTAGGAGATGCGTTTGAGGTTCTTCCAAAACTAACTGAAAAGATAAAATCGTTATAAACTGAGTTTCTAAGTGGATAAAATAAGACTGGAAATATTAGGACTTTCATCAAGTCAATCACAAAGTGGATCCTTTGCATTGGTTTTGGGAGAAAAACCAGGCATTAGAAGATTGCCAATTATTATAGGAATGTTCGAAGCTCAGGCCATTGCCATTGAAATTGAGAAAATCATCCCAAACAGACCAATGACACATGACCTGTTTAAATCCTTTGCAGGAAGTTTTAATTTTTCCATCAAGGAAATTATTATTTCTGATCTGAAAGAAGGCGTCTTTTTTGCGAAAATTGTTTGTGAGAACAATCAAAATACCATAGAAATAGACTCAAGGCCTTCGGATGCAATTGCTATTGGACTGAGATTTAATGCCCCCATTTATACTTATGAAACCATCCTTTCAGAGGCAGGCATTGAATTATCTGAAGAGGAGGATGAAGGACCAGATATTCAAAAGGAAATAGAAAAGATTAAACCAAAAACAGAAAAACCCGGACAGAGTTCTGAAAAACTAAAGCATAGTTCAATGGAAAAATTGAAAGAAATGCTTGATAAAGCTATTGCGCAGGAAGATTACGAAAAAGCTGCTAAAATTCGTGATGAAATAAACAAGCGGAATTAGCTTAATTTTTTTATGAGTATCCTCAGGGCAGCTATTGGACTTTTATTTATTGTTGGGGTTGCCTGGATTTTTTCTAATAATAAAAAATCAATTAACTGGAGACTGGTTGCAGGTGGTCTATTTCTTCAAATAACATTTGGGGTTTTAATCACACAAGTTGAATTTGTCAGTATTGCATTTGGGTTTGCCAGTAAATTTTTTGTAAAAGTCATAGATTTCACCAACGAGGGAACTGCATTCCTATTTGGTGATTTTCTCAATACTGAAAAATATGGGTTTATTTTTGCGATAAACGTATTGCCTACAATTATCTTCTTCTCAACACTTTCCGCAGGTTTATATTATTTAGGCGTATTACAAAAGATAGTTTATGGATTTGCCTGGTTGATGTCGAAAACCATGAAATTATCGGGAGCCGAAAGTTTATCCGCCGCCGGGAATATATTTCTCGGTCAAACGGAGGCCCCACTTTTGGTCAGGCCATTTATCCCCGACATGACAAAATCTGAAATTATGTGCCTGATGACTGGTGGAATGGCAACAATAGCAGGTGGGGTGTTGGCAGGATATGTAGCTTTTTTGGGTGGGGGAGACCCTGTAGAGCAAGCGAAATATGCTAAATTTTTGTTAGGAGCTTCTGTGATGAATGCCCCGGCGGCAATTGTTATGGCTAAATTATTGGTTCCGGAGAGAGATTATGACAAACTCAATCACGAATTACAGATTAATGAGGAAAAAACCGGAGTTAATTTGATTGATGCCCTGGCGAGAGGAGCATCAGATGGCTTAAAATTAGCGCTGAATGTCGGAGCTATGCTGTTGGCATTCATAGCCGTAATCGCAGCGGTGAATTATGTATTAAGAGATATATTCGGTGATCTTACAGGACTAAATCAGTTTGTCGTAGAAGCTACAGATGGAACATTCGATGGCTTTTCGTTACAGTATATTCTTGGAAATATATTCAGAGTGTTTGCATTTATGATGGGAGTTGAATGGGGTGAAGCTCTGCAAGTTGGAAGTTTGTTGGGGCAAAAAACTGTCATCAACGAATTTGTCGCCTATCTGGATTTGGCTGAAATGAAATCTCTGGGATTATTGAATGACAAATCTTTAATTATCGCAACATTCTCGTTATGCGGATTCTCGAATTTCAGCTCAATAGCTATACAAATTGGGGGTATTGGGGGTATGGCTCCAAATCGGCAGGGTGATATATCTAAATTAGGATTCCGGGCATTACTTGGCGCCTCTCTTGCTACAATGCTCACAGGAACGCTTGCCGGAGTGTTGTTGGGTTAATAGACAGGATAATTTTGAAATTATTGGGTTTTAGATTGTTGAAAGGTCACGGAAGTAACTTCCGTGACTATGGCTATAATTGCGGAAGTAACTTCTGCAATGGTGTATAAACTTTTTGTCGAGCTTAGTTCCGTGTTCGATTGCTTTTCAAAGCATATTCCAGCCAAAACTTCACTTCCTGAATATGCAGCTCATAGTCGCTTATTGTTTCTGGCAAGTTTAGATTATTTTCCATATTAGATGCGAAAGTTTCAACATCTTCTATGGAATTGAAAAAACCTTCCTCAATCAGATTCCCTGCCATATTACGGGAAATATAAGCCATATCTGACACCGTGAATTCAGGATGATACTGAACCCCAAAAAATTCAGATTTCCGATACTTGAAGGTTAGTGCCTGAATTTTTGAATGCTTATTTTTTGCTAGGATAGTGGAATTCTCTGGTGTTTTTATAACTTCATCCCTGTGAATAGATAGCACATGGAATCTATCATTTCTACCCTGAAAGCAAGGATGATTTTTCCCAGCTTCTGTCAATTCGATTGGATCAGAAATACCGAATTCCATCCCATTCGAACATTTACCCACTTTCCCGCCTGCCACGACTGTGGCAATTTGCAATCCCCAACAACTTCCATAAAATGGAACACCCCTTTTAAACACGTCTTCAGCAAATGAAAGCTGACGACTGACAGCAGGCGAAGAGTCATTTACATGTAAACCGCTACCTGTCCACAGTACGCCATCGAACTCCACAAGCTTTCGGGTTGATGGCAGTATGTCATTATCTGCTGGAAATGCAAAGTCAACCTTAGCCTGCGGTTGCAGTAAACGTAACATGGTTTTAAAACGCTTGTGATAGGGGACGCCCCCTTGTACCGCTCGTTTTTCCCAATTTTCTCTTCTATTTCCCTCTACCACTAAAAACTGCATATTGTCAATTATGGGGATTTTAAATTTTGTAAAAAATGATTTGTCGTTTTAGCCTAACAGTTTAAATAATTTCGAAATATCTTTCCATCTGCCAATCCGTAATCGCTTTGCGCTGTTGCAAATCTTCCCACTCCCTGGTATATGCATAATGATCGACAAATTGATCCCCGAATAGCGCTCTTGCCGGTTTAGATTTTTTCAACCGGGCCGCTGCCTCAGATAGCGTTGCAGGAAGTTTTAGCACATCTGCATATTGCTTTTCATAGGCATTTCCTTCAACTGGCTTATCCGGTTCAATTTGATTTTCAATCCCCCAAATACCCGAACCAATTGCTGCAGCAAGCGCCAGATATGGATTTATATCCGCTGCGCTTATGCGATATTCTACTCTTTGCGATTTTTCACTTCCGGGTATGGCCCGAATTGCACAAGTTCTGTTGTCCAATCCCCAGGATGCTGCTGTTGGAGCCCAAAATCCTGGAATAAGCCTTGTATAGCTATTACATGATGATGCAACCATTGATAGAAATTCCGGCATCAGTTTCTGTTGCCCTCCGATAAACCAACGCATAGCATCGGAGATATTATGTTCATTTTTTTCGTCATAAAAAGCTGCGGAGCCTTTACTATCCTGCAAAGACATATGGAGGTGACCGGACTGCCCGGCATGATCTGCAGACCATTTGGCCATAAAGGTGGCCATCAAATTATTTTGTTGAGCCAGTACTTTCATAAAAGTCTTGAATAATACCGCATTATCAGCGGCGCGAAGGGCATCGCAATGTTCAAGCGAGGCCTCCAGCACACCTGGGCCAGTCTCTGTGTGTAGCCCTTCAATGGGCATATCCATATCAATGGCCATTTGCATGATTTGTTGATATAGGTCTGCATGGCTTGAATTTCGCAGAATAGAATACCCAAAATTTCCCGGAGTAACTGTTTTTAGGTTCCGGTAACCTTTCTCCCTGATACTATCCGGTGTTTCATCAAAAAGAAAAAACTCAAACTCAGAGGATGCAGTAGCAGAAAATCCAATTTTATTTAATCGAGACAATACTTTCTTTAAAATGGACCTTGGGCAAACTGCTTCCGCAGAATCTCCGGAAAAGTCAGCTAAAAACAGAACGGATTTATTATTTTCAGTCGGAAGCATTCTACAGCTCGATGCATCTATTTGTGCCCATGCATCAGGAAAGGCAGTTTGCCAACCGGTGTAAGAATCTTTGCCGTATAGCTCATCATTCGAATCCCAGCCAAAAATAACATCACAAAAGCCAAAACCTTTTTCCAATGCAGAATTGAATTTCTTCTTTTGAACGTATTTCCCACGTAATACACCATCAATATCCGTGACCGCAAGTTTTATATTTTGAATCTGATTTTCTTCGATAAACTTCCTGGCATCTTTAATATCCATTCTCTATTCAGTTTTTAATTCTATTCAACCTAAGCAATAGTCGGCTGGTAAGCATTCTTTCATTGTCGCATTTTAGCATTCTCTCATTCACTCAATGTCTCATTCTCCTATTTCTTACTCATAGCAAACTCTTCTTCCGGCGACAAAATTAATTGGTGCCGACCATGTATCCCAAAATAAATTAACCCAATCATTAAATATGCCATCGCACTAAAAACAGCAACCCTATAAGACACATCCTGCAATTGGAAATATATGGTTACCAAGGCAATTATGATGGTAACCCAAGCCCCTGTTTTTCCTAATGGGCTCACATATGGGCGTTCCAATTTTGGTCGTTTTATGCGCAACAATAAAAATGACGCACTCTGTAAAACATAGGAAAGCATGGCGCTAAATACTGCCATATTGAGCAATGCTCCACCAATAAATATTTCACTTTGCTCTGCGCCGGCTAAAAAGCGTGTAATCATCAGTACTACAAAACCTATGATCGACCCGGTGATTAAAGCAGTATATGGTGTCTTTCTTTTACTATGCGTGACAGATAATAAAACAGGGAAATATCCCGCCCGGGACAGTGAATAGATTTGTCTTCCAAACGCAAATATAATCGTATGAAAGGAGGCAATTAACCCGATAACCGCTACAAGGGTCAATCCTTTTGCTATTCCTGTTCCGTACAAATATTTAAATCCATCCAGTAACGGTTCCCCTGATTGTGAGAGTGCATATGCCCCTAAGGGTATGGACGAATTCAACCATAATATCATAAAAGCTGATATGATCAGGGTAATCATTCCATAGGTAAGGCCTAATGGCATATCCTTTTTTGGATCGACCGATTCCTCAGCGGCAAGTGGTAATTGTTCGATAGCCAGAAAAAGCCATACGGCAAATGGCATAGCGCTTAGGGCGCCCACAATGCCCATTGGGAGAAATTTGCCATGACCACCGGGGAGAAGTTCAACTTTCCCATCTACTCCCGCTTTTATATTCAAGGCATTTGTCATAAAATCTATATTTCCTATGGATGAAATCCAGAAAACAACCAGGCAAAGCAATGCAAGTATGGTGATCACCACGGTGAGGCGGAATGACAATTCGACGCCAACAATGTTTAGAACGGTAAAAAATGCATAGAATCCAAACCACCAGTAGGGGAGGCTGTCCGGGCCCGTATCGAATATCCCGCTCATATAGGAACTGATAAAAAAAACAATAACCGCCGGGGTGAGTATAAATTCCATATTCTCCACCAGACCTGTAAAAAAACCACCCCAGGGTCCCATTGACGCACGTGCGAATGAATAGGCCCCACCCGTATGCGGCAACGCCGGGGACATTTCTGCTACACTTTGCGTTAGTCCGATATACATGATGGCAATGATGATCGTGGCGATGAGCATGCCTCCCCAGCCTCCGGAAGCAAGTCCTAAATTCCACCCTGAAAAATGTCCTGAAATGACGGCTCCAACTCCAAGAGCCCAGAGTGACCATACTCCGGCGTGTCGCTTCAGCTCGCGGGATTTAAAATACGATTTGTCCTTTTTTTGATAGGAGACGCCCTTTACCTTGCTATTCATAAATTATACAATTGGTTCATTGATATATTTTTATTTTAGAATCAAACTTAAACGGCGAATATAACTTATGGAATGGAGTGTACCAAAAAGAAGGAATTCCCTGTCAGGGCAATCGGGGTTAAAAAAAATATTAACAACCCCTGCCTCGGCTTGTGGCTCACAGGCCGAAAATTTGAATTGTTTAATGGTCTGTGAGTCACAGACCATGGCTTTTTTATTTATTTGTCTTAAACCCGATTGCCATGAATTCCCTACAAGAATAAAACCTGCAATATTTTCTCAATTCAAACAATAACCGGTATTTTTGCATTTTATTTAGTTAAGCAGGTGATACTGCTGTTAACTATCTTGAAAGTCAGGCTTTTAACCTGATGAAAAAAAGAATAATATGAGTAAAAAAGGAAGAGTCTTAGTAGCAATGAGTGGCGGTATTGATAGTTCACTTGCAGCTGTGCTGCTACACGAACAAGGGTATGAGGTGATTGGGATGACAATGAAAACCTGGGATTATGCTTCTTCTGGTACATCAAAAAAAGAAACAGGTTGCTGTAGTCTCGACTCTATCAATGACGCCAGAGATATTGCTGTAAACTTAGGTTTCCCTCATTATATTTTGGATATCCGGAATGAATTTGGCGACTATGTAATTGATTATTTCACAGATGAATATATCGCCGGGAGAACGCCTAATCCGTGTGTTTTGTGCAATACACATATTAAATGGGATGCTTTATTGAAGCGGGCAGATAAATTGGGATGTGAATTCATCACCACAGGTCATTATGCCAGGTTACGATTTGAGAATGGAAGGTATATTATATCAAAAGGAATAGACCCTCTGAAGGATCAGTCCTATGCTTTGTGGGGTGTTTCTCAACAGAGTCTTAGCCGTACTATTTTTCCTTTAGGGGAGTTAACCAAAAAGGAAATTTATAAGATGGCCACAGATAAAGGTTTTACTGAATTGGTTAAAAAATCTGAGTCTTATGAAATCTGTTTTGTCCCCGATAATGACTATCGCGGATTTCTGAAAAGAAGGGTAAACGGGCTTGAAGAAAAGGTGAAAGGTGGTGAATTTGTTATGGAAGATGGCACCGTAGTTGGAAATCATGAAGGTTATCCATTTTATACCATAGGACAGCGAAAAGGTTTAGGGATAGCTTTAGGTTATCCTGTGTATGTTACTGAAATTCAAAAAGATAAAAACAGAGTTGTGCTTGGAGCTTTCGATGAATTATCACGGGATGGCATGTATGTAAATAAACTGATTATGGGAAAGTATGTATCTATAAAAGAGAAAATGGATACAATTACAAAGGTGAGGTACAATGATCCCGGGCATCCCGCCGTTATTGAACAGACCGAAGATACAATGAAAGTTTTCTTTGGAAATGGCGTAAATGCCATCGCACCAGGTCAGGCTGCTGTTTTTTATGAGGGGAATGATATTATTGGAGGGGGATGGATTTTATCCAGTTTTAGACAAAATGAGTATAAAAATTAAAAATATATTTTTATTAGCTGGGATGGTTTTGGCTTTTTGGCAATGTTCAGAAACCAAAGACCTGGACCCCAATGATCTGGGAAGTAATTTCTTTCCTTTGAAGGTGGGAACATTCAGCATTTACCAGGTGAATGGCGTCAGGTACAATTCTATGATTGACAGCACAGAGTTTTCATATTTACTGAAAGAAATCGTATTGGACTCTTTTCAAAATCTTGAATCGGGAATTTCTTATAAAATCCAGAGACAGAAAAAGTATCCAGAAAGTAGCGTGTGGGAAATCGACTCCTTATGGACTGCTAGAAAGGATTCCCGGACTGCCGTGTTGGTTGAAAACAATGTGCCGTCGGTCAGGTTGACATTTCCTCTTGAAGAGATGAAAGTCTGGGATGCCAATAAATTGAACAGCAACGGTGAAGACGAATTTCAAATGATAAATGTAGATAAACCATTTGCTGATGACTTTGGTTCTTATGAAAAAACCGTAACAGTTATCCAGGAAGATATACCTGATTTAATCGTTAATACAATTTCAAAAAAAGAGGTTTTTTCAGAGGACCTGGGATTGGTTTATAAAGAAAACATTGTATTGAAATATAAACAAGATGAGTTTATCGGACTTGAAATTATAGAAACCGGGATAAAATATTTCCAGCATTTAATAGAAAATGGTAAAGAATAGGATTTTGACATTAACCTTATTGATTGTATTGGCTTTTCCGGCATTTGGAAAAGTTAATCGATATATGGTCTTTTTAAAGGATAAAGAAGGCAATTCCTACTCAATCAACAATCCAGACGCCTTTCTATCTCAACGGTCTTTAAACCGGAGGAATAACCAAAATATCCGTATCACCACGGAAGATCTTCCCGTTACGGAAATGTATATTGATGAGCTTTCCGGTTTAGTTGATGTGCGCGTACATTTTACAACAAAATGGATGAATGGTGTTTTGGTGGAAATGGATGAAACAAGTATTGAGAGCGTTCAGAATTTGTCATTTGTAAAAGAAGTTTTATATATAGCACCTGGCACAAAACTCATTAATGACCAAAGTGGTGGACGTGTGGCACAGCCCGATAAAACTGATCAAAGTGAAATCGAATTCTCAGAATCAGGTCCCCAAAATGAATTTATTGGTGTGGATGCAATGCATGAAAAGGGTTTTAAAGGCGAAGGAATGCTTATTGCCGTTTTTGATTCGGGGTTTAAATATGTAAATCAATCTTCCTATTTTTCACATCTCTTTAATGAAGACAGAGTGGTTGGAACAAGAGATTTTATCAGAAATTCTCCTGATGTTTATCAATATGATACGCATGGTTCCAAAGTGATTTCATGTATTGGAGCATTTAAGGAAGGGGAGTATTCGGGAACCGCCCCTGAAGCTGATTATTTACTCTGCGTAACAGAAGATATTGATAATGAATACAGAATAGAAGAATTCAATTGGTTGTTCGCAGCCGAATATTCGGACAGTATCGGTGTGGACGTAATAAATAGCTCTGTTGGCTACTCCTATTTTGATGATGAGCGTATGGATTACACCTATGAAGATCTTAATGGAAAAACAGCGATTATATCAATTGCAGCAACAACAGCAGCTTCTAAAGGTTTACTTGTTGTGAGCAGCAATGGAAATGAAGGAAATAGTTCATGGTTATACCTGAATGCCCCAGCCGATGCAGATTCTATTTTGTCTGTTGGCGCCGTAAATTATGACAGGGAAAGATCGAGTTTCAGCTCTTTTGGGCCATCGAGTGATGGTAGAATAAAACCCGATATTTCAGCGCTGGGAACGTTGGCGAAAGTTGTGAGCAATGAAGAAGTTACTTTTGCAAACGGGACTTCTTTTTCAACTCCGATGGTTGCCGGTTTAGCAGCGGGCTTGTGGCAGGCATTCCCAGAGCTCACAAATATGGAGATTATGCAATATTTGAAGATGACCGCAAGCCAAAGCGATGCACCCGACACGATCATCGGATATGGCATCCCAAATTTTATTAATGCTTATAACAGGATAAAAATCAATGAAGGCGATGTGGTGAATAAATTCGTTGTGTTTCCAAATCCTGTGACAAATAAACGGATCATATATTTTTATGTTGAAGAAGCAGGGGATACGGAAGATTCGAATCTCAGGTTTTATGATTTAAAAGGAAGTTTTATTAGATCTGAGGAATTGATTGTGGAAAACCCATTAAATCCCGTTGAAGTGGATGTATCATTTTTAACCCCAGGTTCATATATTCTCACTTATATGAGTATGGATGGACTAAAAAAATCAAAACTTATAGTACTTTAAACTATGTTTGGGTTGAATAAAGTATATCCAAAATGGACATTGATAGTATTCACATTTATTCAACTTTATTAAATTAACAGTATAACCGATAATTTTTTTTATATGTCATTAATTGCTCCATCCATCCTCAATTCAGATTTTTTAGAGTTAGGAAATACGATAAAAATGATCAATGAAAGTCAGGCAGACTGGGTCCATCTGGATGTGATGGACGGTTCATTTGTGCCTAATATTTCTTTTGGAATTCCAATTGTAGAAGCTGCAAAAAAAATCACAAAAAAGACATTAGATGCGCACCTGATGATTGTAAACCCTGAAAAATATATTGAGGGATTCAGGAAAGCCGGTGCAGATCTGATCAACATTCACTATGAAGCATGCAAGAACAAGGATCTGGCTTCCATTTTACAAGAAATTAAATCTTTAGGGGCAAGGCCCGCAATTGCAATAAATCCAGATACACCCGTTGAGGCTATTTATGAATATACAGAATATATTGATATGGTTCTTGTGATGTCGGTTTTTCCGGGGTTTGGGGGTCAAAAATTTATTGAAGATACCTATGGCAGGATCCAAACTCTAAAACAGTTTTTTATAAAGAATAACATGAACACACTCATACAGGTGGACGGAGGCGTTTCTCCACAGAATGCTAAAAAACTCAAGGATTCGGGAGCTGATGTAATGGTGGTTGGTAGTGTCATATTTAAATCAGATGATCCTCTGCAAACCATTTCTGAACTAAAATCGATTGTTTCGTAGTGAGCTCATAAGCCGTCAATGAAGCCCCTTCAGTTATCATTCATTTTCTTTCTTATTTCTTTCACGTTTGCATTGGCACAACAAAAGGAAAGAATACTTGTCGGTAAAATTCTGGATGCTGAGCAGAATCCTGTAAATAATGTAAATATAGTTATTGAAGGCACTGGTTTTGGGACGATTTCAGATGCTGATGGAGTCTATAAACTGGAGATTCCTGACGATACGTTGGATGGTAATATAATTTTCAGCCATATTCAATTCAAAGAGATCAAAATACCAATATCTTCCATCGACTTTAACGATGAAATTTTCGTGACTCAATTGGATGAGTCTATGAGAGTCCTCGATCAGGTAAATATCACCGAAGATAAATTGACTAACAAGAATGAAAACGCCAGTACGTTTAATCTGAGTCCTGTTGAATTGAAATTTATGCCTTCTCCCTTTCAGGATATAAGCAGCATTTTAATTACCCTTCCCGGAGTTTCAAGCAATAATGAACTTTCTACAGGCTATTCGGTAAGGGGGGGGAATTATGATGAAAATTTAGTTTATGTAAATAATATTCCGGTTTACAGACCACAAATCATTACCTCTGGCCAACAGGAAGGGTTGAGCTTTATAAATACCGATTTAGTGAGAGGAATCGAGTTTAGCTCCGGAGGCTGGGAAGCAAAATATGGTGATGGGCTGGCTTCTACTTTAAATATCGATTATAAAAAACCATCCCGAACGGGAGGTTCATTATCTATTGGGTTGCTGGGAGGGTCTGCGCATATAGAAGGAAGTTCAAAAAATGACAGATTTACATACCTGGTTGGGGCGCGGCACAAATCATCTGTCTATTTGTTAAATACGCTTGAAACTAAAGGTGAATACAGACCAAAATTCACGGATATTCAAACATATCTCAACTATGATATTTCTAAAAAGGGAAAGAAAAATGAAACGGAAATAGGGGTGCTTTTTTCTTATGCCAGGAACAGATACCTGGTACGACCAACAAGCAGAGAAACCACCTTCGGTACTTTCAATAATCAGCTAAGGCTCTTTGTCGCCTTTGACGGACAGGAAAAACTTACTTACGACACCTGGCAGGGTGGAATAAGACTGAGTCACCGGATGACCTCGCAATGGAAAACCCATCTAATTGTATCCGGAACATATTCGAGGGAAAGAGAATATTACGATGTCGAAGCCGGATATTTGTTGTGCAATGTTGATAATGATCCAGGATCCGGAAGCTTCAATGAATGCATGTCAAATATTGGGATCGGAACAAATTACTACTCTGGGCGAAATTTGCTCAATGTCAGGTTATTGAATGTAGAGTCCAGAAATGAGTTAATCATCAATGATAAAAACAGCATGGAATTTGGCATTGGCTATGCAAACCATGATTTTGACGATCTACTCAATGAATATGAATTCATAGATTCTGCGGATTACGTGAGGATTACAGATGCAGTTACTTCGGAGAATAATATTAACTATAACAGGATTCATGCCTATTGGCAAAACACATCGTATATAAGCGCAAACCAATTCATAACCTACGGATTTAGAATGCTTTACCAGGATTTTAATAAGCAATTGTTGATCAGTCCGAGGGTTCAGTATTCAATAAAGCCGGCGTGGGCGAAGAACACTTTTTTCAGGGCGTCAGTAGGTCTTTACAAACAGGCGCCATTTTACAGAGAGTTTAGAAATAACCAGGGAGAGATCAATGAGGATCTAAAAGCACAATCTTCCGTGCATACCATTATTGGCTTGGATCACAGTTTCACTAAATGGGGGAGACCCTTTAAATTTATTACGGAGATATACTACAAATACATGTGGGATGTAAATCCGTATGACATTGAGAATGTGCGTATCCGGTATTTTGCAGATAATATCGCGAAGGCATATGCCACAGGAATTGATTTTCGCGTAAGCGGAGAATTCATTCCAGGAGATGAATCATGGTTTAGTTTGGGGATATTATCTACAAAAGAAAATCTTGAAACCGATAACAGGGGATATATTCCACGTCCATCTGATCAAAGGGTAAATCTCGGTATATTCTTTCAGGATCATATTCCAAATGCACCAACATTCAAAGTGCATCTAAGGCTGCTTTACTCCACAGGACTGCCGTTTTCACCACCGGTAAATCCTGCTAATAGAAATAGTTTCAGGGGAAGCGAATATCAAAGACTGGATATTGGTTTTTCGAAAATGATAAAATTCGGGATTGAGAAAGAGAATCCGTTTTTAAAATCTCTTTGGATCACTGCAGAAATACTCAACCTGACCGGTAATCAAAATACTATTTCTTACTATTGGGTTCAGGACGTGAATAGTAATTATTATGGAGTCCCAAATTCGCTATCCCAGAGGTTTTTCAATGTAAGGATGAATCTGAATTTTTAACCAGACAATCCTATCAGTCCCCCACCTTACATTTTCAAAATCAAATACTGAACAATAATTTTCATAGTTAAAATATGTTTCCGTCTCAGCGTGGTCTTCTGAAAGAGACCCCGCGTAAGTCAATCTCTAACCCTCCTTGCATTTTCAAGATCAATTAAAACATAAAATTTTCACGGTTCAAATATGCTATGTTTCTGATGATTTTGGATTCGTAATAATTGGAATAAATCCGTTAATATTGCTTTACAAAGAATAATCATATGAAAACCACCAGAAGAGATTTTTTGACTAAAGGCGCTTTGGGAGCCACATTTTTAACGGGGAGCATCAGTTCTTGCAATACAGAATCTAAACCGTCAAATGAGAAAACCTGGAGGATATCTACAATATACTCGACAAAGCTGCCGCCAGACCTGTACTTAAATCAGAATTATTTTCGGATCCTTTAATCATTGAAACCCTTGAATTATTGAGGTATCAAAACAATTTCATCTGTAGAGTCAGGACAAGTGATGGGGCAGAGGGGATTTCAGTTGGCAACAATATGCAATTGGTTTCGCTCTATCCAATATTCGTAAATCGATTACAACCATTTTTCATTGGTAAAGACGCAAGAAAACTGGAAGGTCTTCTGGATGAAGTCTATGTATATAAAAGCAATTATAAGCTCCAGAATCTCGCACTTTGGGTGCCCTTGGCCACCATCGAGTTTGCTGTTCTGGACTTACTGGGAAAAATAGCCAATAAATCCATAGGTTTGCTGATAGGAGAGGAGATCCACAATCCAAAAGTAGCCGTTTACCGTGCCAATAATTACAGGGGCAAAACTGCACAGGAATCAATTGAACGTATTCAAAGAAATGTAGAAAAAACGAATGCTAAAGCGCTGAAGTTTAAAATTGGTGGACGTATGAGTCATGATGCTGATTATCCTCCCGGAAGATCAGAGGAATTGATCCCATTGGTGAGAAAAATCTTTGGCGACGATATGGTGATTTATGCAGATTCCAACGGATCGTATTCTGTGAAAGAAGCCATCAGAATCGGGAAGATTGTAGAAGCTCATAACTTTGATTTTTATGAAGAACCTGTGCCATTTGATTGGCATGAAGAAACAAGACAGGTAGCTGATGCCTTAAAAGTGCCCATTGCCGGAGGTGAGCAGGAGCCGAGCTTGCATCAATTCAGGTGGCTGATTGCCAATGACGCCCTGGACATTGTACAGCCGGATATGTTTTATTTTGGGGGGATGATCCGGTCGGTGAAGGTGGCCAATATGGCACATTCTGTAGGGAAACAATGTGTCCCACATATTTCAGGATCTGGATTGGGTTATCTATACATGATGCATTTTGTATCGACTATACCAAATGCCGGTCCATACCATGAATTTAAAGGCTTCAATACGGAGATTCCTGTTGAATGCAAAACATCCTCACTCGAAAGTGAAGAAGGTGTGGTAACTGTTCCATCTGGTCCGGGCATGGGGTTGGATATTGATCCTGATTATATTTCAAGGCATAAAGCAGTTACGGTGTAACGCACAATACAATAAATCATCAAAGGAAATAAAATGAAAAATTTAATACAGCTTAATTTTCTCCATATACTGCCGCTTTTATTGCTCGGTCTTTCGTTCGGTAATGTCCAAAAATACAATGGGTTAGAGAGCCCGGGAAGCGAGTCAGAAGTGTATTATTCACTCGAAGATTTTAATTTAGTTAAGAAGTTTGATCATCATATTCATATAAATACGGATGAGACTGTATTTATAAAACAGGCTCAGGCTGATAATTTTCAATTTTTGGATATTGTTGACGACCGCCCATTTGGATTGCCCATGGATGAACAACAAAAATTTGCCATCCTTAATTTGAAAAATTTCCCAAACCGGATGGCCTTTGCAACCACTTTTTCTGTAAAGGAATGGAACAATAAAGACTGGGAAGAGAACACTATTTCCAATTTAAAGCGCTCTTTTTCAAAAGGAGCCATAGCTGTAAAAATATGGAAAAATGTCGGCATGGATCTGAGGGATGAAAGTGGAAATTTTGTTATGGTTGACAATCCCAGACTTGATCCTATATTAGATTATCTGGCAAAACATCATATTCCCTTGATAGGTCATAATGGTGAGCCCAGGGATTGTTGGTTGCCTCTGGAAGAAATGACCTTTAGCCAGGGTTATTATGGTGCACATCCGGAATATCACATGTATCTGCATCCGGAATACCCTTCCTATGAAGACCAAATAAACGCGAGAGACAATATGCTTACAAAACATCCGGATTTAAAATTTGTGGGAGCTCATTTGGGCAGCCTGGAATGGAGCTTGGAAGAACTGGCAAAGCGACTGGATAAGTTTCCTAATATGAATGTTGATTTAACGCGTATGTCTAACCTGAAGCTGCATACATTGAATAATCGCCAAAAAACACGCGATTTATTTATTAAATATCAGGACAGGCTAATCTATGGTACCGATAGGGGAGTAATTGCTTCAGATAATCCAGCAGAATTGAAAAGAAATATCCATAACGGCTGGTTAAGTGACTGGAGGTTTTATGTTTCGGACGATATTATCGTTTTACTAGGATTTGGTAAGCTCAAAGGGTTAAAATTACCGCGTAGCGTTGTCGATAAAATATATTATAAAAATGCCGTAAAGACCTTGGGGTTTCCTGAGTTGCAATAACAAAATTATTTAAGCCGTTTTTCAATGGCTGTAATACGCTGCTCATGATCAGAATAATGTTCAGCCGTGAACGACATGAAATCGGTTATTTCATGCTGAAAATCATTGAAAGCTTCGCTGAGGCCTTTCACACCATCGTGCAGGAACGATATCTTTGCTTCCATAGAATTGAGAGATTTATTAATCCGATTTTGGTATTTTTCGAAATCTTTCATAAATCAAATATACGAAATTAAATAATTTTAGATTTATTTGATTTCATCCATTCCCTGAAGAAAGTCCTCAACAAATTGTTAATAATGCCCGGCGTTTAACCTTCCCGTATAAAAGCGTCATTTTTAACTGAGTTGTGTTTTCTTAGAGGCACTATTTATTCGGCACCCACTTTAGGATATGTGTTGCCACTGCGACGATTTCATTGTTTTGATTCGTGATTTCGATATTCGAGATTGACCTCCTGGACTTAGGATCATACTTCTCCACAACATAGCGGACGGTGATCGTATCGTCAATAAATACCGGTTTAATAAATCGGACTCGATCATAACCGAGTGATACAGGCGTTGAAAGGTTATGGTCAGAAGGGTATTTTTCGATCATCATTGACGATGCTGTTGACATAAACCCAACGAGTAGAGCACCATGTGCAATTCGTTTACCATAGCTTGAATTCTTCATAAACTCATGATTGACATGATTAGGAGAAAAATCACCTGTGATACCGGCAAATAAGTATATGTCACTTTCACTAACTGTCTTGGAAAAAGAGACAGCTCTTCCTTCCTGGACTAGCTCAATTTTTTGTGTTTTTTTATTCATCGGTGCCCTCAAATTTTTTGGAAATAAAGCTGGCATTTATAAAGCTAAAAGCATCTGATTTGTATTTCAAAAAAGCCTCTTATAGCTGATTCCCATACACCATATATTACTTCCAAACTAATCCCAGATTTTCCAAGGCGCTCTACCGGAATTCCATAGATTCTCCAAAATATATTTATCCCTCAAGGTGTCCATTGGTTGCCAAAAATCAGTGTGCCTATAGGCTGATAATTTGCCTTCTTTGGACAATTTTTCTAAAGGCTCCATTTCGAAAATTGTTGAATCTCCATCGATATAATCAAATATTTCTGGTTCAACCACAAAGAAACCGCCATTAATCCAGGCATCCCCTTTTTGCTTTTCTCTAAAATTTAAAATGGTTGATTTACCTGGTTCCAGTGTAAAAACACCAAATCTACCATGCTGTTGGACTGCAGTTACCGTTGCTAAACTTTTTAAGTCATTGTGGTGTTTAATCAGGTGATTTATATTCACATTGCTTACTCCATCACCATAAGTTAAGCAAAATGCTTCTCCATCAGTATATTCTTTAATCCTTTTTATTCTTCCTCCAGTCATCGAATTATCACCGGTATCAATTAAAGTGATTTTCCATTTTTCAGATTTTTTCTTATGAACTTCCATTTCATTATTGATCATGTCAAAGGTCACATCTGATTGATGTAAAAAATAATTTGAAAAATATTCCTTTATTAGATGTCCTTTATATCCACAGCAAATTATAAATTCTTTAATTCCATAGCTAGAATAGATCTTCATGACATGCCAAAGTATAGGTTTGCCACCAATTTCTACCATAGGTTTTGGTCTGACTCCGCTTTCTTCACTTATTCTAGTGCCGTATCCACCGGCTAAAATTACTGTTTTCATATTTTAAAAAATTTAAATAATTAGACTATAAGATGATTTATAAATCCTTTTAAGTTGTAAGACATAAACAATATACTACATTAAAATATCTTTCCCATAACCGTTTTCGTTACACAACCAATCTAAATACTCGCTGTGCTCGTATTACGGCAAACTCATAGCTATTTACCCGGTGATATTATAATATGATAAAAAATATTTCGTCCTGGATCAAAATCCCTACACGCTGTCGCTGAAGCTTTAGCGTAGGCGCCTTGGATGCGTTAAGGGTGGGCTTAAGCGAAAATATTGAATCTGAAAATCATAAACTATTTCCGCCATTTTAATATGTTATTTAATGGCTTGCGGTATGGCTAAATGAATCTGATTGAAAATTTTTATGTTACAGGACACCTATTTCTCAAGCTTTAAGACGGCAAACTTACCTTTATTCCATCCATGGACAAGCAAATACAGTTGTTTTGATCCATTTTCAGTTTCAACGAAATGGGGCCAAACCTGATGAATGTTAGTTAAGATCGGAATATCCAAATCTCCGGGAATAATCGTCGAAATAAGCTTTTCGCCTGTATGCGCATAGATGGGTGCAGATTTCTGTTCGCCAATTGCACTCAAAGCATTTAAGAAGAAATGCTCCGATTTATAAGAGACATTGCAGACGAGACTACCTTCAGGGATATCATTAAAGGTTTTCACAAACTTGCCCTTAGTGGTGAATTTCACAACCTGACCTGCTGCTCGATTGGCAACGAGAATGTGATTATCGTGGGCATATACGCCATGTGCTGTCTTAAATTGGCCGGGATTATCTCCCTTTCCTCCCCATGCAAGTTTACCCCAACTCCAAACACCACCTTTTTCTTTTATCGTCATCACAAAATCACCTTTGGAGTAACCATGGGCTACATATATTGTTCCTTTCAGGTAGGTGACATCTGTTACGCCAAAATTGCTGTCTTCAGATGCAAAGAATTCATTAGCAACTGCAAACTTGAATTCAGTTCCGGTAGGTTTCAAAATTTCACTTACAATCTTGCCATCCAAGGTTAATACGAGTACTCTTTTGTCCTCCTGCGCAACGGCAAGGTATTTCACACCTTTGTGAATAAAGAAAACAATCCCATGTATGTTATCCTTTAAGCGCTTATCAGTTCCCAGGGTAGTCCATGTTGTAAGATCGGGGCTGATTGAACAAAGCCCATACCCTGGAATTCCTGTATATACAATTCCTGTTTCAGGGTCTTCATTAAAGCCTCCATGCATTCCCGTTTCAAATTCGTGGGCATCTTTGGGAAAAGCCGCAGTTAATTCCTGGTCCCAGGAAAAAATGAAGTCTCCCTGGCCAGTTACCAGTTTTGCTTGCCTTGCAATCTGATCGGATTGCATGGAGCCATGTTCGTGATTGTGAGCTAAGACAGCATGTTCATCCGCATGATGCGTATGGTCATGATCGTCATGAGCTGTTTGTGCAATTAGAGTGCATGGAATTCCGAAAAAGGATATGATTAATAATACGGTAAGGGTCGTTCTTTTTATCATGGTCAGTTCTTAATTCATTTTTCGGGAGGGAAGTTAATCATTCCTTTCTTATCATTCAACCGATTACAACTTTACCTAATTAATGTGCTTATTACTAATAACTTGTAGCATTATTATATTTCTATATACCTGATATCCAATATTTAATTATTTCCTTTTAAGATCATTTTTTCTCTGTGGAACTTTGGTAAGCCATGAGGTGTGCGTTTATTATAATTAAAAACCCAGTAATATGAAAGGGCGTCCCTTTCTTTGTCGGAAATGTCGTTTGAGGAGGCATTGCAGAAAATTCCTGAGATTCACAACAACCTATCTAAAAAGACAATGAAAGATATATTTACAGGATAAATTCATCGTGAAATGGCGGAAAGTTTTGTTAATAAAATGATTACATTGGTAAAAATAAGTACTATCTAAAAAAACAAATATGAGCATCGTAGATAACCTAATTCTGTTTTTTAAAAAACCTGTAGAAGAAACTAAAGGGAAAGTGCCCGAAGGTGTTTGCCCCAATTGTTGGGGTTCTCAGGGTTATGATGGCGTGATTCGTGACCTGTATAAGGACAAGCAAATTGATGTAAATAACCATGAGGCCAATAATAACTTTATTAAGGAAATTGTTGTGAAATATATTGATGGTATTACGTTTAAAAAAGGGACAAGTGATTTTGAATGCCCTACCTGTAGAATGGTGGTGCCGGGTAAATTATAGCTTTTATTAAAGATATAAACCATATTTCGGAACAACTGTTATTGGCAGTAAAAATGGAAAAAACCATTGATGCTCTAAGAGCAACACTGGAAAATATTTCATTGGATGAAATCCAAAATGATTTGATAAATGACGATTTTAAAAAAGCTTTTTGGATTAACATATACAATGCCTACTTTCAAATCCTGAGAAAGGTAAATCATGTAGTAAAACCAAAGATTTTTACACAAAAACTTATTTTAATAGCCAATAAAAAATGGTCGTTGGATGATATTGAACATGGTATTCTTAGGCATTATAGAAATAAATACACCATGGGTTTTGTGCCTCAATTGTTCGTATCAAAGGCGATTAAAAATCTTGCTGTGACAGATTTCGACTATCGCATTCATTTTGCTTTAAACTGTGGAGCGGCAAGTTGTCCACCTATTTCTTTCTATACTTGCAGCAATATTAAACAACAATTGGAAACGGCTACTTTGTCGTTTCTTGATGCTGAGACTGATTACCTTGAAGATAAAAAAGAGGTGCACGTCAGCCGGATTTTTTTGTGGTTTTTATACGATTTTGGTGGTAAGAACGGAATACGAAAGATTTTAAAAGAGAAGCTCAATCTCAACACAAGTGGATTCAAATTGATATTTAAAGAATATTCATGGGAGGAGCAGTTGGATAAATATGAAGAGGGCAGCACTGGAAAATAAGCATTAGGTTGAACTCAAATTGCTATAATACTTTTTGTAACATGTCTTGTTTCGGTTTAATATTGAAAGAATTTCTGAAATGCAATACCCGAAAGTAGAAATTTTAAAAGGAGATGCTCTGGAGTTAGAGGAATTCAGAGAGATGGATTATTATGTTGTAAATAATTATCATCTGCCCATTGAGTTAATGATGGAAAATGCCGGATTGCACTTGGCCAATCTTACCGCCCATTTTGCCAAAAAAGATCAAATAATAAAAATTGGTGTTGGAAATGGTCATAATGGTGGTGGAGGTCTTGCTGCCGCACGTAGGTTGGCTGCCTGGGGTTATTCTGTTTATCTCGATATATTTACCGAACTAACCAATTCTTTGGCTAGTTCGCAGCTTGAAAGAGCGTTGGCTTTTGGTGCAAAATTAGATAACATCCAGCAACCGGATGTATGGATAGATGCCTATCTCGGATTTTCACAGCATCTTCCTCTAAATAGTTCTCTACTAAATATGCTGGAAGATGTGAATAACAGTCGGGCAGTAAAACTGTCACTGGATATCCCAACCGGATTCCTTGGTAACATTGATGTCCCCTTTTTCAAGCCAGATAAAATATTAACCTTGGCAGCACCTAAGAAAATACTTTATAATCTGGATAAAAATGTTGAAATTTTTATTGCGGATCTTGGAATACCAAAAGAAGTTTATGCAAAATTTGGAATTGAAATTTTGCCATTTCATAATAATAGTATTGTAAAGCTTTTACGATAATTGATTTGGAGATATTAATAATCGGGTTCAGGATATTTGGGAAGACAATTACATATATGGATAAAATTAAGCTTACATCTTTTAGTCATGGAGCCGGTTGTGGATGCAAAATAGCCCCTGCAGTGCTTGATACAATACTTAGCTCAAGTAATAATAATGGTGTTACTAATGACCCTAATCTTCTGGTAGGGAACTCATCGAAAGACGATGCCGCTGTTTACTATTTAGGGGACGGTCAGGCAATAGTTACTACTACTGACTTCTTTATGCCTATTGTAGATGATCCATTTGAATTTGGCAAAATTGCTTCGGTTAACGCCCTGTCGGATGTGTATGCCATGGGTGGAAAGCCTTTGGTAGCCATTGCGATTTTGGGCTGGCCTGTAGATAAGATCAGTCCGGAGGTTGCCAGCGTAGTGCTGGATGGCGCAAGATCTGCCTGTAAAGAAGCGGGTATTCAGTTAGCTGGCGGGCACAGCATTGATACTGCGGAGCCAATATTTGGTTTGGCCGTAACAGGAAGGGTTAGCATTCAACATTTAAAAAAGAATAGTTCAGCTAAAGAAGGATCGACTTTATATCTTACTAAACCGCTCGGTGTTGGCATTATTACTACGGCACAAAAAAGAGGAATTGTCTCTGACGATGATATGCAACGGGCAATTGATAGTATGACTCAATTAAATAGCATAGGTGCCCGGTTTGGCGAACTTGAATATGTTAATGCCATGACCGATGTTACCGGATTCGGGTTATTGGGTCACTTGGTAGAGATGTGCGAAGGAAGCGGAGTTTCTGCTGAAATTGAAAAAGATAAAATTTCTGTTTTACCTAATATTCAATTCTATCTTGATAAAAAAGCCATACCGGGAGGAACAAATAGAAACTGGAAAAGTTATGGACATAAAACAGCAGGGGTGGGGGATAATGATTGGCCTATTCTTGCAGATCCGCAAACCAGCGGTGGATTGTTGGTTTCTGTAGATAACGGAAAAGTTGCAGAATTTGAAGATGTTTGTTTGGCGGCAGGTATGACAATCAAGCCGATTGGTACTATCATAAAACAGCGAGAAAATGCAGTTTATGTCAATTGAGTATTGATTTTTTTCTATTGATTATTAACAGTGAAAAACGCAATAGAAAAGTGTAGAGAAAGGCACTTGCTAAGATAATAGATTATGATAAACTAAAAGATTAGTAGCTGACTAAACAATCTATTACAAGTTGTAACAATAATAATATTATATGGAAATCAAGAATGTAACAATCGCAGGAGGTGGAACTTTGGGTTCTCAAATAGTCAGATCCTGAAGTTTTTGATCGAATGGTTGAGTTTGCCAGGGAAATTGGGATGGTACCCATTCCCATATATTAAGAGCAGAATGGTTCTGTCCTGAATTCCCTTTTGGTTCCCCTGTTATCCGCAGCTGCTAACCTTTTGGTCAACGATGTAAGTGATATTGAAAGTATTGACAAAATCTGGATGATTAGCACCGGTTCCCTTGCTGGCCCTTTTGGGTAATGGATACTGTTGGTATGGAAACGATGTACAACATAGACATGCTTTGGGCTAAAAAACTTAGAGGTCAAACCATGATTGACAGGGCTAATTATATTAAAGAAAACTATATCGATAAAGGCAAAAGGGGTGTGAGTCGTGGAGAGGGGTTTTATATATACCCGAACCCAAGCTTTGCTCAACCCGTTTTTTTTTAAATAGCCATGGGATATTTGGTAGAGGAAGATTCCGGTAAAATACTTGGTGTGTATTTAAATGGACCAAGCGCAACAGTATAAGCCATCTTGTCTCAGGACAAATGATTTACTATACTCCTCTGGCATTTAACTCTTTTGTCGCCTCAAGCATATCACTGAATTTGTTGTTACGAACCTACAATATCCTGAATTGTTATAATAACTAAAGTTTCGCACACATAATTAATGTGCTTATTACTAATAACTTGTAGCATTATTATATTTCTATATACCTAATAACCAATATTTAATAATTTCCTTTTAAGATCATTTTCTCTCTGTGAAACTTTGTGTCTTCTCAGTGAAACTCTGTGTAATAGACTTGCCTCACCAACCTGCGGGTATTTCGCAAAGGAACTCAAACCTGCCTCGCCGGCGACGGGGAAGACACAAAGGTACACAAAGCTCATTTTAGATCGTAAAATACTGATATTTAATAACATACAATAAACATTATTGGGTGTTAAACTTTTGTTATAATAATCCCGATGATATCCTTTAGCAGGAAAAAATCATCAAACATTGAAACCTGAATCACAATGGGAGGGGAGAAAGTGCTTTTTAATGCATCAATTACTTTTGCTACAATAGCTTTTTGGTTCTCATCATGAACAAAAATTGCTGATATAATAGGGTAGGGGATTAAAAAAAATATTTGCTTTTCTATAATAAACTCTATCTTTACTTTTAAATATCGCAAATTTTTAACTAAAAATCATTATGACAACTATCTTGAACAAGTTTAGATCATTAGCCATTGGAGTAATTGTATTTTCGTTTTTTATAGGCTTTACTTTGAGCTCCTGTAATACAGGTAAAAAAGCTGAAAATACTGAAAATGTCGAAGCGACTTCTTCTGAAAACGAAGAACACCCCGCAGGAGAAGAACATACTACTGATGAAGAACACCCTGCCGGTGAAGAACACCCATCAGATTCGACGGCGGCAGAACATCCGGCAAATTAAGAGAAGTAGATAATTAACTAACTGTCCGGGTTTGCTCTTGTAAAAGAGAATGTGGTCTCCACATTGCCCGGCTCTCCTTCGATTTCCAGTACTGGGTAGGCCAAAAAGTTTATAGGTCCGGACCGGGGTGTCGGGTTAGGAGCGAGGTCCCTGCCCCGGCTAAATTCAATTCGGTTGGCCGGATGATGTCCGAAGTAATAAGTTGCCAAAGGGGTGTATTTATTCGCTTCGCTGATATCAACCGGCCACCATTTGCCCTCGGCGTAGAATTCTTCCCAACAATGATAACCGTCCACCTCTCCATCATTTCGCTCTGAAGGAATGGCGGCGCCGACGGCAAAGCGGGCGGGTATTCCTGCTGACCTTGAAAGAGAGATGAAAAAGGAGTGAAACTCTGTACAGTTACCTGACTTTGCATCACAGGCATAGTTTGCATCTCCCGTACCATAGGTACCTTCTTTTGCGTAGCGCATATTATCGATAATGTAGTCGTAAAGTGCTCTTGCTTTGGTGAGGGGGCTATTGGCAAGCCTTTTTATGATTATCTCTTCGGCAATGGAGCTGAAACGGCCTCCCACAGGTATAAGAGAGCTGGCTTCAAGGTATTTTGTAAGATCCGAATCCTTTTCTGAGTACACTGCTTTTTCTTCACGCTTTACCTGATAAACCATGGTTATTTTCTGGTTGCTGTGCTCCGGAAGTAACTGAAGATGCAAAATGGTGTTGCCATATTCATCCTCCTGTATCATCTTTTGTTTGCCCAGTGCCTGCAACGACAGCATCTCAATCGTTTGAAATCTGTCACTTTTGGCAATGGGAATCCACATATTTGCCGGTCCTGATAGTTCAGGCAACTGTACCTCATAGGTAAAAGTAAAGTGGTCTGTGCCTTCGATAACCCCCAGTAGGTCATTGGAAGCATTCTTCACCGGAACGGTGTACCAGGTTTTATCTTTGCCTTTTTTCCAGGTATAATAAGGTTTTCCATTAAGCTTATGTACATCAGTTTTAGTCACCACCATATTTCCAGGAGTCCCTTTCATAAAAAAGTCCACATCATACACGTCTCCGTTTTCGGTGGCCAGATCTACGCAGGCAAAAAACTCATTTGGTCCAAGGACAGAAAGGTATTCCGTATGTACCCGCACCAGTTTCAGGCTAAGGTTTACGCTATCATTTTGAAAATTGAAATAACCTCCACCTTCCTGGGTCCTGGTTTCAATATTGGCCCTTATTCCGCTCTCTACTTGTGCTATCGTCACTTTTTTTTTACCCATATCCTTTTTGTCAGGCAGATCTGTAGTTTTTTCCTCCCTGGATTGACAGGAGATAAGAAGAGAGAGAAGCAAGCCTATGAGCAGTGATAAAGAATTGTGCATACGATTTGGATTACGCTGTTTTAGTGAACATAAAAGATTAAATACCAAAATAACAAAATATAATTCATAAATGGATTTATACTTCGACAGGCTCAGTGTAACAATACGGATTCAACAACAGCTTAATGAGTTATATAGTGTCCTGCGTTATGTTAATATAACATTGGGTTGAGCGTTGGGATTAATAGTTTAGGGGAAAAGGCCATTTTAGTCATTTGATGCAGCCACTTCATTTTGGTTGAACTCACAAACACGCTTTTGACTTTTTTGGCAGGAGGGAGGATTGATTTGCCCAATGTTTTATTGTCAATGGGAATAATCTTCTGTAAATTCATGATGAATGGAAGATACTGAAAGTTATAAAATACGATTGGCTATTTTTAAATGGCTGGAACAACTTATCCCTCTTTATGATTATGTACTCAACTGGGAACAACTAACAAAAGGATTTTATTACGCGAATATTCCAATACCCTTAATTGGGGCCAAGGGAATATGGAAACCCAAAGCAATTAATAAATATCCAATTTCAATCACCACTGTACAGAAAAGTATTTATACAGATGAATTTATCGATGATGAAACATTGTATTATAGCTATCGAGGTGAGGACCATTGCCATCCTGATAATGTTGGATTACGTGATGCAATGAATGATCAGATACCCCTAATATATTTTCATCAACTTTTAAAAGGAGTTTATCATGTTACCTGGCCAATTTTTATAGTGGGGGATGAACCTGATAAATTACGTTTTACTGCATCTGTGGAAAGTTATAATGTATTGACAAATAGCAGTTTATTACAAGAACCTGAAGCAAAGTATAGGAGAAAATACCAGACAAAAGAAGTCCTAATTCGACTTCATCAGAAGAGCTTTAGAGAGCGTATATTACACGCTTACCGTGAGCATTGTGCTATATGCAATCTTCAGCATCGATCCCTATTGGATGCGGCACACATCATTCCTGACCATGACGGCGGAAAACCCGAAGTATCAAATGGTTTGTCACTTTGCAAAATCCACCATGCGGCCTACGACCAGAATATTCTTGGTATTAGCCCTGATTATAAAGTTGAAATTAGGAATGATATTCTTTCTGAAATAGACGGTCCAATGCTTAAATATGGATTACAGGAAATGAACGGTCATAAATTAATCCTACCTCATTCAGTAAAAAATAAACCAGATAAAAATGGATTAGATTTCAGGTATCAGCAATTTAAGAGTGCTTAGTTTTTGTAATGTAATGCTCGGCAATGCACGACTAGTATTGTTTTAGGTGTTATAAGGAGATGTATTGCACCAATAGTATGATTTTGTACGGCAAATTAATTAATGGAGATGGGGGCAGTTAGAAAAACAGTAACTTTTACTGAACAACAGGACAAGTGGATTAAAGCGCAGATTGCAGCCGGAGAATTTACAAATGACAGTGAGTATTTACGTTACCTCGTTCGTCTTGATCAAGCCAAAAACAACAAGTATTTAACCTTAAAAGCGGCAATTCAAAAAGGGATTGATAGCGGAATATCTGAAAGCTCTATTCCAGACATTATGAAAGAAGTAGAAGATCGAATGAGAACAGATGGACGTTTATAAGTTTTCAAAAAAGTGTACTGAGTTTGAACTTTACAGTGTCCGAAAAACACATTTCAGTTTATTCTATCCCGAATCAAGAATCACAAATAATCGCCAAAATACCATATATAATCCCAATAATTTCCCGATAATTTTCGTTTATTATTCCCTAGATTGCTTAGTTTAGTTTTAAACACACGTTAGAACACATTTAAACAGAATAACCATGCAAAAAATCATCACTTTTTTAATCATTCTGGTAATGGAGATAGGTTGTAAATCTCACCCCGAGCCATTCAAGTACACCATTCGTGGCACAGTGATAGGGCAGGATTCTGGACAGTTTTACATGTCTGAAAGCATAAGAGTTGGAGACCAAATATCTATTCCTTTCAAAAACCATAAGTTTGAGTACATAGGGACTACTCCTAATATGTTTAAATCCTTGATCAGATTAAACAGAGGCAGCTATTCTATTGTTGTCGAACCGGGAGAAATCATTCTTGAACTGCATGCTGATTCACTGGCAAAAAAATCAAAAGTGATAGCTGGCTATTATAATTTAACCTTTCAAAAAGCTACACAGGAACGTGCAACTTTAAAAGCTGAAAATAATTATACTAAAGATGAGATAATTGCTTTGATTAAAGATAATTCGAAAAATTATGGTGGTGTATACTACCTGGTCGATAAAGAAAGGAATGAAGATTTTCTGCCGTTAGATTTATTAGGTGAAATACTTAATGGGATTGAGGATAAGGACCTGAAAAGATCAAGAGAATACATCAAACTATATTCAATGTGGCTTTCTAAAAAAGACAGCATTAATATGGAAGGTAAAAAGGCAATGGATTTCAATTTACTCAATGTTGATAAAGAAGTGGTAAGTTTTCAATCGGTTGCTATGGATAACATAACCTATGTTGAGAAGTCGGGTAGCTGGTGTGTGAACAGCACAAGACTATCAAGGGAATTAAAACCGATTTATGAAAAATATAAAGAAAAAGGATTTGAGATCATTACAGTTGTGCCTGAACTGAAACTTGATAGGTGGGAGAAATGGCTGGAAAAGGAAAAGTTTCCATGGACTAATCTTGTT
This sequence comes from Bacteroidota bacterium, assembly GCA_024280115.1. Taxonomy (GTDB): domain Bacteria; phylum Bacteroidota; class Bacteroidia; order Cytophagales; family Cyclobacteriaceae; genus JAAUQL01. Next base: position 81,376 of record JAJRQT010000203.1, read on the forward strand.
GAACTGGAAGCTGATATTGCAAATAGTGGCATAAGTAAGGCTGATATGCTGTTTAGAGGTTATGGTATTGCCAATTATCTTGTTGATGCAAATGGAAAAGTGATAGCAACCGACATTTCCTCAGCAGTACTAAATGAGATGCTCATGCAGAAATTTGAGCCAGTAGCCTATAAAGAATACATTATAAAAAAGTGGACTTTACCTGAAGGAGTCAGAATCCTTGATAAAGAAGATGCAATCGATTCATTCGATGAACTGGTGCAACAGCTATCAGGAAAGCCATTTTTCATTGATTGTTGGGCTAAATGGAGCAAGCCTTGTATCGAAGAGTTCAGTCATAGTGAGGAATTAGAAACATTTCTGAAATCAAAAGACATGGAGCTTGTTTATATCTCCTTCGACAACTCTATTGATGAAGGAAGCTACATGGCTGAATACAATTAGGAAATATAACCTGAAAGGAAATCATTTGAGAGCAAACGACTCTTTTAACTATGACTTGTACAATTCGGGTTTGAGTAGTGGAGCATTGCCCCAATACATGATCGTTGATGCTGGTGGAGAAGTTATTGTAAAAGATGCATTTAGACCAAGTGATAAAGAGAAACTGTATCATCAGATTGAAAACTCGATAGTAAAAAATGTGCTCTAACATCCGCATGATGATGAGTTTAAACTGATGGCAGTAGAATTATGTCAGTCAGAAAGCCAACAAAAGAGTCTATCCCGAATCAAGAATCACAATTAATTGCCAATATCTCATTTGTAATCCCGATAATTTCCCGATTATTTGGTATAATGGACAAAAAGTAGGCTATTTTAGAGTCGATTGGTTCAAGTGGACAAAAAGGAGGCTGTTATTTTTCTAAAAATAATCATATTTTAAAATCTTCTTTAGCTTTGCAATGTCAGACTAAACGG
>JAJRQT010000204.1 GCA_024280115.1 Bacteroidota bacterium
ATTGATGAATATTTTTTTAGGTTTAACCGGAGAAATCATAGGATTTCAATCTTAGATAAAATTATTGAAAGATGTGTACTACATGAACCTGTGAGCTATGCAATGATTAAATCAAATGCGATCTAAATGGGTAACCCTATATTATTTTATAATACTTTGTTCAACTTAAATGTCTAATTATGAAAAAATTTCAACTATTATTTTTTAGTACATTCTTAATTCTTATCCTCATGTTTTTTTCATGCAGCGAGGAGAATAAGGTGGACCTACCTACCTCTGCACTTATACACTTTAGTGTAGCAGATAAGCAGGTGGCCTTTACAGCTTTGGCACACAATGCCGATACCTATTTGTGGGATTTCGGAGATGGAGAAACAAGTACCGAAAAAAATCCGGTGCACGTTTACGCGGATGGTGGATTCTATACGGCTACACTTACTGTAACCGGTGGTACAGGTTCAGCTGATGATGCTGTTAATTTGGCGATAGCACTTACACCATACGTTTTACTGACAGGCGGTCCCACAGCAGCAAATGGTAAAACATGGAAGTTATCACCGAGTCACGCATCTGCTGGAGATTATTTAGCGAATGCCGATGCTGATTTTACTGCAGTTGATGGTGCTCCGGCTCCATTACCTGATGGGGTTTTTGATCTATTTTTAGGTATGGGAGATATCTATAAAGATGAATTTACTTTTCACTTTGACGGCCGCTATGGTCATGACGTAAAAGATGATGGCGCTGCTTTTGGAGGGATCGTTTATCAGTTCGTATTAAACGGCGGAGCTGGAATCATCAACGACAATGGCGTTGATTTTGGACTTTGTATTGCAAAATATACTCCTGAAAATGACGCTACTTTTACCTATGTAGAAAATGAAGATTTCGAAGTTAGTTCTGTTTATGGACTTAATGGTAAATTAACCTTCGAAAATGTAACTACCATAGATATCTCAGGAACAGAGTTTGTCGGATTCAGAGATTTTCAGCAAAAAGTTATTGTACAGGAAATAACTGATAGCTCCATGAAAATAATAATGTTTATGGCTGCAGGGCAGGACGCTTCCATAATTGGCATTAACACACATGCCCTCATTCTTTCCTTCGAGGTTGTAAGTTGATCCCGGAAATCAAGATTCTATTTCGGGAATTAGAAATCATAAAAATGAAAATCATGAAGTATAAAAATATATTAAATAATTTAAGAGATCGATTATTTATTGTAATCGGTTTAATGTCAGCAATTGTATTTTCTGTTAATGCTGAAATAATACAAGGGCTAACGGTAACCGGAAGAGTTACAGCTTCTCTTGATGGAGAAGGACTTCCCGGTGTCAACGTAGTATTGAAAGGTAGCCAGGAAGGAACAATCACAGATATTAGTGGAAATTACAGTTTGAATGTGGTTGATGAAAATTCAGTATTAGTTTTTTCTTATGTAGGATATAATTCAGAAGAAATAACTGTTGGAAGTCGTACGGTGATTGATATTGAAATGATCGAAGACATTACTGCATTAAGCGAAGTTGTAGTTACAGCACTGGGTATCAAAAGAGAAGAAAAATCGCTTGGGTATTCTGTAGCTAAAGTTAAAGGTGAGGAGTTGACGCGTGTAGTCAATGAGAACTTTTTAAATTCCATGGCTGGTAAAGTAGCGGGTGTCACTATTAATTCTACAGGTGCACCCGGATCCTCGGTAAGTATAGTGATCAGGGGAGCCAGCTCACTAAGTACAGACAATCAACCTCTTTTTGTAGTCGATGGTGTGCCAATTGAAAGTTCAATTAACAACATTGGTGGAATTGGTGATCGAAACCAGGTTGATTACGGAAATGCGATCTCCGATCTGGATCCTGAAAGTATTGAAAGTGTATCTATATTAAAAGGACCCAGCGCGGCAGCTTTGTATGGTACAAGGGCAGGAAACGGAGTTGTAATTATCACAACAAAAAAGGCAAAAAAGGGCCAGGGTATGAAAGTGACCATTTCATCGAATACAGTTTTTGACGTCCCTTATAAATTATTTGATGTTGACACTCGATTTGCTACAGGATTTTTCTCTTATAGACCTGAAAATGTCGGAGGTGGAGTGTTACCGGATATCAACGCGAGTGATGGAACCGGAGCAGGTCCGGAAAATGATAAGGGCTATTGGGCGGTACAATGGGATGCGCCTTTAGATGCAAATGGTCAGCCTATTCCAACAGAGGTTGTTTCCTATCCCAATAATGTCAGGAATTTTTTAAATGACTACGGTTTTTCTACTATCAACAGTGCATCTGTTTCCAACAGTACTGAAGATTTAAACTATAGATTAGGTTTTACTAATCTGTCCTCGACGGGATTAATTCCAAATTCTGATTTATATAGAAACAGTTTTGCTATAGCCGCTTCTACTAAACTTATGGATAAGTTAACGATTAGTACAGATGTAAATATTAATAAGACATGGTCAAATAACAGGCCGGCAGGAGACAGGGGAACAAATCCATTACAATGGGCTTATTCAACTCCATCCAATATTGATATACGAAAACTCAAAGATTATGGATCGGGGAACAATATAAAAAATGTTTCTGGAAACCATCAAAATCCATATTTTTTAGCGAATGAGGTAAATAATAGTTTTACCAGGTATAGAATTTATGGCAATGTAGTTCTCAATTGGGAGATTTCTCCAAACTTTAGTCTTATGGGCCGCTATCTGTTGAACAAATCTGATGAAATAAAGGAAACAAAAATAGCGCCCGGTTATACCAGGGAGCCAAACAATGGAACCTATGGCATTGTAGAAAGTAAATTCCTTGAAACGAATACAGAGATAATGGGTACTTATAAAAAAGACTGGTCAGATTTTTCATTATCAGTTTCTGCAGGCGGAAATATTCTTTACCAGGCAGGTGCGAGCATAAGTAATTCTGCTAAAAATGGTTCCGGTTTGATAGTGCCAAATGTATATACAGTTCAAAATATAAGTTCCGGAGCATTAAGATACAGGAATAGTAGAAGTGAAAAAGCGATCAACAGTGTTTATGGAATTGCAAATTTTAGTTGGAAATATATGTTGTATCTGGATCTAACTGCAAGAAATGATTGGTCCAGTACTTTACCGCCTTCGAATCGATCTTATTTCTACCCTTCTGCTTCATTAAGTTTTTTACTGAACGAGGCTATTAATCTGGGCAGCAAAGTAAACATGCTTAAATTAAGGGCTGGTTGGGCACAGGTAGGCAACGACACAGGGCCATATCGATTGGTTAATACCTACGGTGACGCCGGACAATGGGGAGACGCAACCAGGTTAACGAAATCAAGTGGATTGTTAGCCCCCAACCTTTTACCTGAGGAAGCTACATCCTTTGAATTAGGAACAGATATAAAAATGTTTGATAACAGACTGCGATTTGAAGGGACATACTATACCGTTGATAACAGAAATCAAATATTGGCTATTCCCTTAGCGGCTTCTTCAGGTTTTAGCGGAGTACAAATTAATGCAGGACTGATGCAAAGTAAAGGCTGGGAAATTTTAATAGGTGGTACCCCAATAAGCACGAATAATTGGACTTGGGATTTGAATCTGAATTTCACAACAAATGAAACGGTAATTAAAGAATTGACAGATGGTGTTGATTTTGTTAATTTCTGGAGTTCTGAGAAGGTCAGATCTATTGGTTATGTTGAAGGATATGTTAGTGATGCTGTTGACTATGGCAAACCGCAAGATGGGGTGGTAGGCAATTTGTACGGCAATCCTATAAAAAGGGTAAGAGATGAAAGTTCTCCTTATTATAATTATCCGCTTCTTGGAGAAGGTTTGGATGCAAAATGGGTCGTGGAAGATGAATTAACAAAAATAGGAAATTTCAATCCGGATTTTATCATGGGATTACAATCTGTGCTTTCTTATAAAAATTTTACTTTCAGTATGACACTTGACTGGAGATCGGGAGGTCAGTATGTATCAGGTACCTGGCGTAGGTTTACAGATGCTGTAATTAATAAAGACTGGCGTGAACAGTTGGTTAATCCGGGTGATTTGGGTGGCGCTCCAAGTCCGGAATTAAAGCAATGGGTTCTTGATAATGCCGATGAATTATTATTTAATGAATATTTAAGACCGGTTGGAGGCCCAACACCGGAATTTGGCGGATTCCCTGAAAGTTTTAGTGGTGTTGAAGTGTTCGATGCTATTTTCGCGCCTGGTGTTCGTGCTGATGGAGAAGGTGGATATATCGAAAACTTAGGTGAAGAAGGAACAGTTTTCTTACCATATGTTGTGGGTTATCCATGGGATGTAAGTATCACTAATCTGTTTGACGCAGACTATGTTAAATTAAGGGAGATCTCTTTAGGTTACAGGCTGCCTTCGGCTGTGGCACAAAAAATAGGGATGCAGGATATAAATATTTCAATTTATAGTCGAAACATCATTTTGTGGACTAAAGATTCTAAGTTTGGAGTCGATCCTGAAGGAGCGTATAAACCAAGTGGTAGTGGTTTTAGTCAAGGGATAGAATTTTATAATGTCAATCCATGGGTACTTCCTCTCGGATTTAAACTTGGATTTACTTTTTAGGAAAATTAAAATTTAAGATCATGTATATAATAAAAAATAAATTTATAATTCTTTTAAGTTTGGTATTTGTTTTTACCATTTCTTGCAGGGATCTCGATGAATTGAATATAAATCCAAATGGGGTAGATCCTGAAGTAGCAGACCTTAATCTGTTGTTACCTACTATAATAACCGGTATATCACGAAACGTAGTTAACTTAGGATTTGGTGATATAGCCGGTGTATGCAGCACACCCAAAAAGATGGCTGGTCCGGTGGTCATAATAGTTATGAGTGGAGTGTCAATAGTCAACCATGGTCCGGTTACTACGGTATTCTAAGAAACAGTGATGAATATTACAAAAAGGCAATGGACGGGGAATTTAAATTTCATGAAGGTGTAGGTTTGGTGATAAGAGCCTATGCTTTCGGAATGATCGCCGATCTATGGGGTGACGCCCCTTATTCGGAGGCGTTAAAAGCTGAAGAAGGAGCTGAATTTTTTAAACCTGTGTATGACTCGCAGAAAGATATTTACACGGGAATTCTCGCTGATTTGGAAAATGCAAATACGCTATTGTCTCAAGATCAGAATTCCTATGAAAATATTGTTCCATCTCAAGATGTTTTGTATAAAGGAGACGTATCTAAATGGAGAAAGTTTGCAAATTCCCTGGCGCTAAGATATTATATGAGATTGTCTGCAAAAGATCCGGGAACAGCAAAAGATGGGATCAACAAGATCGCTTCCGATCCTGCAAAATACCCTTTGATTACCAATGCAGATGATGATGCAAATGTAGCCTTCATAGGTACCTCTCCATCAGATTCATGGGATTCAAATACTGTTTTTGATACCAGTGAAAGTGGTCGGTATAATAGGAAAAAATTATGTTCTACTTTAGTGGAGGTTCTTCAGGCTTTGAATGATCCCAGATTGGGAGTTTGGGCAAATAAAATTGAAATCCCACTTGTTTTAGAACCATCATGGGCAGATGACAGGGATGAGATAATAAATGGTAAGCGACATATTGCGCAGAATATTGTAGATGAATATCAGGCAGCATGGGGTGTAGGAATAGATTATGACCAGGAATATGTAGGCATTCCGCCTGCTGTTTTTTCTGCATCGCAATATAATTTAAATCCGAATTTGGATCAGGGTAGATTAAATCCACATGCTTCTCAACTAAATGATATATATAAGGAGACCGCAGGGGAATTATTGTTGATGAGAATGATGTCTGCCTCCGAAGTTCATTTTATTCTTTCCGAAGCTGCATTATATGGTTGGGGCCAGGGAACTCCAGAAGCGCATTATGCTGCCGGAATTCAACAATCAATGAACGCCTGGGGTGTTGGTGATGCTTTTGATGATTATATCGGAGGGGCGCCTTATTCTGGAATTGAAAGCATTATAGAACAAAAATGGATTGCAAGCTGGACGGCTGCTGCAGAATCCTGGTTTGACTACAGAAGAACCGGTTTACCGGATCTTAAAACAGGAGAATCGGCGATTAGAAAAGCATTACCACTTCGTTTTTATTATCACTTTGATCAAGAGATTTCTCTAAATACTGAGAATGCAAATGCGGCTATAGATAAGTTAGAGCCTACACAATTTATAGGTACTGACAGTGATAATAGTCCCTGGTCTAAAAGTTGGTTATTGCAAGGAACAGGCTTGCCTTATTAACAGGTAGAATTATTAAAAGATATAAAAAGCCGTTCTTTTTTAGAACGGCTTTTTTCTGTTTACATCTAGGTAGCTACTCTAAGTTGCTCCACGCTAACTTTTCGGCAGATTAATTGTTGTCATTCCGGAAACTAAAACTCTTGAGAGACTACCAATAAAGATAATAGTATACAATTGCAATCTCAATAGGTATCATTATGTTAACGACAGGAAAACATGCTGGTAAAATATATTAAATTAATGAAGCAAATTTCAACTCAATCTACATTAGTGATCAAATATTGGCACTTAGTTTTTCTTGGAATATTATTATTAATAATATCATCAAATTGTATCCATGCACAAACTGGGAATGGTTCTTGGCTAAATGACTTGACCAAAGCGGCAAACGGACGTAGCTTGAGATCATCAAGTACAGACTCAAATTTTAATGGGAATGGTGATTCTGAAGAGATTTTCCCTGGTGAAACAATTGTTATTGCCGACTTGGAAGGCCCTGGAATAATCAAGCACATTTGGAATACTTCGGCCTCATTAAATCCATTTTCAACACGAGCACTTGTTATAAGAATATATTGGGATAATTCTGAAAAACCCAGCGTTGAAGCACCTTTAGGTGATTTTTTTGGAGTTGGTCATGGTGCAACAAAGGATTTTCAATCCTTTCCCGTAAGTATATCCTCACATGGCCGTTCCAGAACATGCTTTTGGAGAATGCCTTTCATGAAGCATGCGAAAATTACGATCACCAATGAATTGCCGGGATTCGGGCAAGCATATTTTTATTATTATGTTGATTGGGAAAAAATAGATTCACTCGCAGATGATGTCCTTTATTTTCATGCAAGATATCATCAACAGACTCCCGCTCAACCGGGCGACCACGTCATATTAGAGACTGAGGGTAAAGGAAATTATG
>JAJRQT010000205.1 GCA_024280115.1 Bacteroidota bacterium
ATAAGGAATAAGAAACCAGAGTCCAGTACCCAGTACCCAGAGCCCAGTACCCAGAGCCCAAAAACCCAAAGCCACTGAACTTTTAAACCATTGAATCGATGAACCGATGAACCCAATAACCCCTGAACCTCTAAACCCTTGAACCTTTCAACTTCTAAACTTGGACGCCCGAAATTTAAAACAAGGAATAAGGAATAAGAAATAAGGAATAAGAAATAAAAAACCAGAGTCCAGTACCCAGCACCCAAAGCCACTGAACTTTTAAACCATTGAACCGATGAACCCAATAACCCCTGAACCTCCGAACCATAAACCTTTCAACCTCCGAACCTTTCAACTTCTAAACTTGGACGCCCGAAATTTAAAACAAGAAATAAGGAACAAGAAATAAAAAACCAGAGTCCAGTACCCAGTACCCAGTACCCAGAGCCCAAAACCCAAAGCCACTGAACTTTTAAACCATTGAACCGATGAACCGATGAACCCAATAACCTCTAAACCCTTGAACCTTTCAACTTCTAAACTTGGACGCCCGAAATTTAAAACAAGGAATAAGAAATAAGGAACAAGAAATAAAAATCCAGAGTCCAGTACCCAGTACCCAGAGCCCAAAACCCTTGAACCTTTAAACCCTTCAACCTCTGAACCATCAATGTGTAAATCGGCAAAAAACTAAATATTATACCAATAAGTGAGCTTGAGTACGAGTGCGCGGTTCTTTGCATTAAAATTTTCCGGTAAGTAATTTTCCGTATAAACAATATAAAAATCGGAGGCTGGTTTAAATCTCCATTGGAACCTGGAATTGATATTTACATTATTCGCCTGGTTATTGTACTGTACAAATGTTGTGAAGAAAATGGTATTTGTAAGCGTAACATCAACTCTTGGACTTATCAACCACAAATCAGTGCTTTTATATGGCTCAGGGAGTTCAATACTGTTAAAAACGACATCAGCGCTCAAACTTACGTATGGTTGAAACCGGTATCCAATAGATCCTCCTAAAAACAATCTGGTTCCATTGTAATAACCACCATAGCGCCCACTCACTTCATAGGTAAACAAATTTCCAGGCGTAGAATTATAATTTAATCCAAAGGCATTCCACGAGTAAGATGAGCCGGCTGGCAGCTTCTCGCCTCCTGAATTGGTTGGATCAAAATCATCAAGGAGCAATACATAATCATCACTACCCCAGACCCTCAGCGAGCTCCTGTTTAAAAATGAAATCGCATAACCCATAAATGATTCATTATCCGTCCGGTTGAATTTATCATCAAAATAAATGTTAGAACCAATAAAAGGTCCATGACTTACAATTTGCTCAGATTTAGGCGCGAAAAAATTATACCTGAATTCTGGTTTCATGCTATAATAGTTGGTTCTGGGTACAAAACCCACTTCTGCATTATAGCCATCACCAACGAACTCGTGACGCCATTCTGCTTTGATTCTTTTTGTACTGTAAACTAATTCCGAGGCGTGTGTATAATCCGTACCTGAACTATTAGAAGTAAATGATTTATGATACATTAGCTTACCCGTCCATATATTATCCGACGATGCCAGGTTATATTCCAAACCAAAATTTCTATTATAGATAGAAACCTTATTTGAATCCTCCGGGCTTGGGTTATAATTTAGAGACTCCTTGTTGATAAAAATCGCCGATATATTTGACCTTGCAAAAATCTGCCTCTGCAATGCTACAACAGCATAATTTTGTGCCGGCAAACTCACACTATCCACTTTATTTGTCTGAATGTCCATTACCCCAATTCGCCAGTTTTTATTCAGCTTGCCACTCAAGCGGGCGCCAAACATGATGGGACTTTCCAGGCCAATCCTCCGTGAAAAGAAAGGCCTTATGCGCTCCATGCCAAAGCTTGCAAATAAGTCGCTATTCTCCAGAAAAAACTGTCTTCTCTCAGGGAAAAACAATTCAAACCGATCGAGGTTAATTACTTGTCTGTCAACCTCTACCTGGGAAAAATCCGGGTTGACCGTAAGATCGAGATTTAGCGAAGAGGTAATGGCGACCTTAGCATCGAATCCTATGTCCCAGTTCACATCTTCCATGCCCCCGTCTTCAAGGTCTCTTGAATATCTCATCATCCCGTATGGAATCAATGAAATATTGGTCCCCGGGTCAGGAGGTGGTTTATCCCATTGCAGAATACCGGTATAGGCCAGCGAAGCGGTAGGAAACTGGCGGGGCACCGGTGTCCATGATGACTTTTCATTCAATTTCAGATCAAGTCTGCTAAAGTTAATTCCCCATTGTGTAATGCCCTTTTTGTAGCGCATGGTTTTAAAAGGAATCCGGCATTCAAAAATCCACTTATCTTCATAATTTTTTACTTTTGAAGACCACTTATTATCCCAATTGAGATTCACGCTGTGCCCTCCGTACATCATACCATCCCATTGAGCGCCTGCAGCATTTGCACCAAAAGCAAATCCATTCGTCTGATCATCAAAAGGATCTATAAAAACGAGGAAATTATCGTTGCCACCAAAAGAGAAATCTCTTTTTAAGGATTCAACGATATATCCTCCCGGTAAATCATCATAACAAATAGCCACCAGGTAAAATGCATCTGCATCATAGGCCATCATCACATCAGTTCTGACAACTGCCTTGGACGTATCCATTGGCAATACCATACTAAACTCACTGGCAATATTTGCATTTTTCCAGGTCGCTTCATTTACGTCCCCATCAATTACAATCGGATCTTCAATCTCCCGGATATTCAGGATATATTCAGAGTTTATTTTTTGAGCTACAATATTGATCGTGATAAAAAATAGAATGGTAAAAATCCAGGCTCTCCGCATTAAAATCTCTTTTTGTATAAACAATGTTGCAAAAGTAGAGTATATACACTGAATAAAAATGATTATTATCATGTTTGTCCAACCCAAAACAATTGATCGTTAATCCTGTATTATCAAATTGAAATAAGCACTAACCGCAATACATTTCATTGATATTTATTATTATTGTCATATTATTAATTTAACCACATAAACAAATTTATGTCCCTCTTAAACAGATTTATATATGTCCTGATAATTACTGCGATTATTGCAGGATGTTCAACAGTAAAAATCACAACAGAAAAACCGAACCCCACGACAAGAAAACTTGATAGAGTTTTAATAATTGCCATGACTAATCAATATGAAACCAGAAAAATGTATGAGGGAGAGCTCTCCTATAGGTTGCGATCACGTGGTTACAGCATGTTCAGCAGTGTAAATGTCGATAAATCTAAAAAAGACATTTTTACAAAAGAGGAGATATTGAAATTGATCGAAGAAAAAAATATTGACGGCGTCATTACCATGAGATTAAAAGACGTTCAATCAAAAGAGAGATATGCAACTTCAGACCGATATATATCTGATGCGGCTAATCAGCACAATTACTTCTTCAATTACATTGATACTTATTATAATGTATATAGCTGGTCCTATCAGCCAGAACAAACAGTAGTAGTTGAAGCCAAACTGTTTGATGCGGTTGATAAAAAATTAATTTTTCAGATAGACGCACAGATCAAAAATGCAGAGTCAGAAGAAGAACGCGCTGGAGAAATAACAGAGAGCTTTGCAAAAACATTTCATAAAAATGCCCTCTTTGTGAAAAAAGAAAAATAAGCATCTGTTAATGAATAAATCTTGATTTTTTATTCAAAAAAATGAAATGACACCAATGATGAAATCACTGTTAACCTCAATCATCGTGAGCATTCTGTGCTTTCATAGTGCATTTTCACAGGATACCATCACCTATAATGTTTACTTTCCGAACGCAGTTCAGCATGAAGCTGAAATTACCATGAAACTGGAAAATATTAACCAGAACGAGCTGACGGTAAGAATGAGTAATTCTTCTCCGGGCCGCTATGCGGTGCATAATTTTGGGAAAAATGTCTATAACCTCAAATCGTTTGATGACGACAATAAGAATATTTCCATAACTAAAATAGCTCCCGATGCCTGGAAACTGAATGATTTAGCCGGCACAATAAATATATCCTATACACTCTACGCAAATCACGCTGATGGAACCTATTCTGGAATAGATGCAGATTTCGTAAATCTTAATATACCCGCAACTTTTATATGGGCACAGGGAATGATAGAAAAGCCGGTGAAAGTTATATTTAATATTCCCGACACCAGCTCGTGGAAAATCGCTACACAATTGCATGTGATTGACAGCGCTAAAAAAATCTATTCTGCTCCGAATTTTCAATATTTTATGGATAGCCCGGTCATTCTTTCCAGTTTTCATTTGAAAGACCTGGATTCTGAAGGATACAATCAGCAAATAAGAATGGCCATTAATTCGGAAGTTGAAGCAAGTGAAATAAATATATTTTCGGAAATGGCTCAAAAGGTCATTCATGAACAGAAGGCTATTTTTGGCGAATTGCCACATTTTTATGATAGCACCTACACATTTCTTTGTAGTTATGGCCCTGGCTTCTATGGAGATGGTATGGAACACAGAAATTCAACCATGATAAGTTCTGGTATTTCCCTCAAAGAGAATCAAAACCGATTAATCGGAACCATATCTCATGAATTTTTTCATATCTGGAATATGGAAAGGATCCGGCCAAAGTCATTGGAACCCTTTGATTTCACTAAAGCCAATGTGAGTGGCGAACTCTGGTTTGGCGAAGGTTTCACGAGTTATTACGGAGATTTAGTGCTTTGCAGGGCAGGGATATTAACTACCAATAGATACATCAATTCCATAAGCAGTAAGATCAACTATTTTGTAAATGCACCAGGATGGAAATATGGCTCTCCGGTTCACATGAGTAAGATGGCCCCCTACGCTGACAGGGCAGCAGCAAATGATGAAGTCAATTTTTCAAATACCTATTTATCCTATTATGTATATGGTGAAATGGTTGCATTAGCGCTGGATTTATCCCTGCGAACTCAATTTAAGGATGTTTCATTGGACGATTTTATGAGGGCAATGTGGAATAAATATGGAGTTGAAGAAAAACCATATAACAATGCAGATCTTCAAAAAACATTAGCTGAAATCTGTGGAAACTCCGGATTTGCAAAAGATTTTTTTGGCGCATATATATTTGAGAACGAGTTGCCCGATTTCACATCGTTGTTTGATAAACTCGGATACCGGTTAATCAAGAAAAACCCGGACAAGCCAAGTCTCGGATTTTTAAGACTTAAATTTAAAGGTGACACCGCAACACTTATCACACAACCACTTGTGGGAAATGGCCTTTATGAAGCCGGACTGAATAAAGGTGATTTAATTCTTTCTATAGACGAACAGCCTGTAACAAGCTATCCTGAATTAAATTTCATCATTGGGACCCGGAAAGTAGGAGATGAATTATCTATATCCTATTCGCATTTTGGAAAACTAAAAAAAAGCACTTTTAAACTTAAGGAAGACAATCAACTGGTACTGATCCCAAAAGAAAAGTTTTCTATAAAAATAAAGGAAGAAGAAGAAAAACTGCGCACAAACTGGTTGAATAGCAAAGTTGCAGTAGAATGATATCAAACTAATCAATCTGCAATATCCAATCCGCAATATCCTTGATGACATAATCCGGGATATGTCCTGCTCGCTGATATTCACTCGGATAGGATGGCCCCTCCCCTTCTAAAAACAGATGGTTTAGTTTTGGATAAGATTTCAATATTGCTTTTGAGTTTCCTAACAGCGCTTTCTTCCAAAGTCCATAATCTTCCATGGTTACCTGATAGTCACGTTCTCCCTGAAGGATTAAAATATCCTGATCAACTTTCTTAATTTCCGCTACCTGGTCATAATTCAATAAATCCAACCAATATGAAACAGGTAAATCGAGTGGCAAGGATAATGAAGTTTTATCCGGATAATTTTTAAGTTCATTCAGATTCTCAATCTGTCCGGCTATGGTTTCCAGTTTCTTTTCTTCAGCTTTTGTCAGGCCTCCGGCAGAAAATATATATTTGTACTGTTCAATAATTAATTGCTCCAATGGCCTGGCATTCCCAGCCATCATTATAATACCACTAATGGCAGTATTTTCATTGGCTATTTTTGGGGCCAACATCCCTCCCAAACTATGTCCCAATACAAATATTTTATCCACGCCGTCAATACTCCCGGCATATTCAATAGCACATTTCGCATCGTCCAGAACTTCAACATTTAAATCCAATTTTTTTCCTTCCGGGACACTTGCGGTTCCATAAACAAAAGTTCTTTTATCATACCTCAACGAGGCAATGCCATGAGCTGCCAATCCATGAGCTAAATCTTTAAAGGGTTTATTTGGCCCTATGGTTTCATCTCTGTCATTTGGCCCGGAGCCGTGGATAAAAACTACAATAGGATAATGTTCTGAATTTTTTAGTAGGGTTACTATTCCCGGAAGTTTAAAATCTCCCGATTGTATTGAGATTTCTTTTTCTTCAAAAACTGAATTGTTTGTAAGCTCATAGTCGCCTATTCTTTTTTTTTCTGATGCGGAACAAAGAATAAACCACTGATTTGATTTTGATCATTAAAGGCGAGTTTGAGATCAAGATCGGTATTTTCAAAATCCAGAAAATGATTGACAACAACATAGCCCTGGGCCTCTGAAACGATTGCTTCTCCCGATCCTTGGTATTTACCTACCTGTGAGGGAAGCGTGTTCCATATTTCAGTTAATTTCTCTGCGGTAATACTTGATTTCATAGTTTCATCAAACAGGGCATATATCTCTGAGGCCTGACCTTTTTCAAAATATTCTATCACTTTTTTGGTTATGGTCTGTTGTTTTGTATAGTCCTGCGCGTAGCAGTTAAATCCAATGATCAAACCTGACAATGTAAAAAAGAGGAGTTTTTTCATAATCAAAAAAGTGATTTTTCAATTATACAATATAGGCTAATATTCATTTTAATGAAAATGATGGTATGGAAGATTTGAAAAGTAGGGATGAGTGAATATTGAATGTTAAAATAAAAGTTCATACGGCGGTCTTGAAACTTTAATAAAAAAGCATCAAAACCCGGATTTATAATATACAGGTCCGTGATACTTGTTGGTGACAACACAACAAGGGCTGAACACTTCCTTATTTCTTATTCTTTATTCCTTCTTTTATTTTTCAATTCCAATTAATAGGAATATTTATTGGGGCTGCCGGCTATGATTGGTTTTGGCTCGTACCTCATAACGGTATAATGGACAAAAAGTAGGCTATTTTAGAGTCGATTGGTTCAAGTGGACAAAAAGGAGGCTGTTATTTTTCTAAAAATAATCATATTTTAAAATCTTCTTTAGCTTTGCAATGTC
>JAJRQT010000206.1 GCA_024280115.1 Bacteroidota bacterium
AAATCATAGGATTTCAATCTTAGATAAAATTATTGAAAGATGTGTACTACATGAACCTGTGAGCTATGCAATGATTAAATCAAATGCGATCTAAATGGGTAACCCTAAAAATTAATAGAACCGAGGCTATTTATGATTCTGCTTCCAACCGGATCATGTGGCCTCGTTTTTTAGTTTTATGGGGCTACCCACTGTCATGGTAATTCATGTTTTTAAAAATTTAGTTTTACAATTTTTCCTTTTATTTCATATTCAAATTCGTGACCAAATTGTAGAGCAATTAATATATTTTCAAGCGTTTCATCCTCAAATTGTCCACTGAATTTCCATTCTTTAACAGGGATTGTATTTGTCTGTATCTCAATACCATACCAGCTCTCCAATTTGTTTACTATTTCGTGATAGTCAGCATCTTTGAAGTAGATCAATCCATCTTTCCATGATATTTTTTGATCAAAATTAAATAGTGATTTATCAATGATATGATCACTTTTCCAAACAATTGTCATTTCTCCAGGACTGAGCAATAATGAATTTGACTTTCCGGATTGCATTGTTCTCACGACCGAAACTTTTCCAGTGACCAAAGCTATCTCAATATTATCTTTTAATGGAAAAGCATTGATATTGAATGAGGTTCCGAGAGCTGTCGTTATTACAGATTCTGTAATGACCCTGAAAGGCCGGGCGGTATCTTTCGTGACTTCAAAAAATGCCTCCCCTTCCAATTCCACTTTTCGTTCATTGTCACCAAAATTTGAAGAATATATAAGTTTGCTATCAGCATTTAAAGTGATTTTTGTTCCATCTTCGAGATGAAAGGACAACTTTTGACCTGGCTCCGTACTTTTCTCCATTTGTTCAATTGCTGGGGTGTGTCCGACCTTTGATGGGTATTGAAAATAGGAAATTATAAATACAGTCAGAATTACTGATGCTAACAGTCCAGAAATAAAATACTTGTTTTTTCGCTTCCTCGAATATTGCCTCAATTCATTTCCTGTTTTTGATGGTCTGTCTTTCACACGAGGCTTTACCTTACTTCTCTTTTTTCCCAAATCAAGAGATACATACAATTCTTCCATTTCTATTCGCTCATGGATTTTTTCAAGATTTCCACTCCACTTGAGGTAATCGCCTGTTTTAACATCTATATTTTTCCAGACATTTTTAAGTTCTCCTTCTAAATCCACAACTGCATCTGGCCTTTCAAGCCATCGCAAAACTTGCTTTGCTTCTTCAGAAGAGCATTTATTATCGAAATATTTCTTAAGCGTTTTTAACTCCACGTTTTTACATTTTAATTATAATACAAGCGAAGCCCGTTTTACCCTGAAAAAATGTTTTATTATTTTTTGAAATAAAATTTAGGGGTATTTCATATTTCAATTGTATGATGAGATAGGAAAAATGGCATTAATTGCTGATCTTCATTCCAAAATGACCATAGATTTCTAAATGAAAAACGATCTTGATGATTTAATAGAACGTTTGAAACAAAACGATAAAGAAGCGTTTAATTTGCTCTTCTACATGTATGCTGAAAAAATATTTAAGTTCAGTCTCACTTTTTTCAATAGAGAAGTCGAAGCAGAAGAAATTGTTCAGGAAGTGTTTTTGAAAATTTGGCTCAAAAGAAAAACCATTTCCGATCCATCTACTTTCAATTCCTACATATACACAATTGCAAAAAACCTCATCTTCAATAACTTAAAGAGAAACATCTACAAAAAGAAATACGATTCCTATTTGTATGCAAATCATCAGGCTCAACAAAACGTTACAGAAAATGAGGTCATTTACGAAGAGACAAAACAAAGAATTGAAAGAGCCTTAGCCCAATTGCCTAAAAAAAGAAAGGAGGTGTTTTTACTTAGCAGACGAGACGGTCTCAAAAACAAAGAAATAGCCGAAAAACTTGATATTTCAATCAAAACTGTTGAAACACATATGAGCTTGTCATTAAAGTATTTGCGAGGAATACTTCACGTCGATTCGGACAAGTTAATGATGCTGGCATTCCTGATTTTATTTAATATTTGAGCCTTTTTTGCTGTAAATATCATAAGCTTTAAAGATAATCGTATCTTAAATCATTCTCGCAGAAATCGAAACGAATATCTATAATCATGTTACCATTTCCTTCAAAAGCACTTTATCCGACTGATGTTAGTAGAACCTGTATAATGCATTCACTACCAATAAACTACAAATATACGCCAGTGGGTCTTACTCACTCTTGCAATTCTTCAGGATAGTCAAACCGGATACCAACTCCCCTGTCGTTTAATTCCTTTAGAGCCACTTTCAATTTCTCATAATTATCGTCCTTCATTTCCGTCATGTTTTTATCGAGATAGATGAAATTGAGTTTTTCAAAACTTCTGATGGCATCGGGAAATTCCGTGATAAGGTTGTTAGAAATATCCAATTCTTCCAGTTGTTTCAATTCCAAAAGTACTTCGGGGAATTCCGTCAAATGGTTGTACTGTAGATGTAAATATCTTAATTTCTTCAGGTTGGAAATATCCGGCAACTCACGCAATTGATTATTATGAACATACAATTCCTTCAAAATAACCATTGATCCAATTGACTCCGGCAAATCAACAATTCTATTATGAGATAGAAATAAAATCTCAAGCTTCTGGAGCTGTGAAATTTTACCGGAAAGGTGAGTTATTTGATTATAGTAAATATCCAGCCAATTCAACTGCCGCAACTCAAATACCTCCTCCGGTATTTCGGTCAATTGATTTTTATATACCATGAGACTCTCAAGCTTCTTTAATTGACCAATCTCCAGCGGAATCTCTATTAGTCTGTTTTCGGGTAATACAAGCTTTTTTAAATTTTGCAATCTCCCGATTTCCGGAGGTAAATAAATCAATCCACATTTGTGCATCGAAAGTTTTTCAAGACTATCCAAACCCACGATATACCTTGGATCCAGCGCAACAATATTATTATTCAACTCAATATCTTTCAGTGTATGCAATTTCTCCAGCCCCTTCAAAGATGTTAGATTGTTGTTGTTTAAAAGTAGTGTTTTCAGATTTTTAAGATTTTTCAATCCCTTTGGTAATTCTGTCAAACCGTTGTTGCTAAGGTTAAGATATTCGAGGTTTTTCCATTTTTTCAACCTCAGCTTCCGGCCACTTTTTGCAAATTGATTATTGGATAAATCGAGCTTTTTTAGATTTTTTAATCTACGGAGTCTTGCAGGCACTTTTGTCAGATGGTTGTGGCTGAGGTCAAGGCTTTCCACGTTAAAGTTCTTTCTAAATTCGATGCTTCTATTTTCAAGCTTATTATGACTCAGGTCCAGCCTTTTCAGGTTTGGAAGTAAAAAGAGTTGTTTATCAATGGTTGAGACACGATTTTCTGAAATATCTAAAGTGTCAAGATTATTCAATTTATACACCTGCTCAGGCACTTCATGAAAGAGTCCTTTTTTCAAAGTCAAAGACTTTTTATCCGTAAAATCAGATATTAAAAGCAATGAATCATACTTTATTCGTTGCAGAGAATCCTTTTTGTATATATCTTTTTCCTGACGAAGTACAAAGGCAGCGCGCCTTTTTTCAAACCCCTTCATCTTTTCTGCAATATCAGGTCTGTTTTTTTTCAAACTATCCATCCTTGCAGTTTTATATCCCTCTTTATTTGCAATCTCAACTTGTCTCATTTTTTGCTGTTGAAGTTGAATAGAATCAAGTTCTTTGACTCTTTCCTTACTCAATTTTAATTTCTGGGCTACAATTGTATGATGAGAAATAATTATTAGAATAATGAAAATAGAGAAAAATCTGAACGCTTTCATGAGCAAGGTTATTGAAGTGTTTTACAATTATAACTAATTATTTAGTTAATTATTTTATAACGACAAACTATTTTTTTAGTTCTTCTTTGCTGATATTTGAACACATGCGAAATTGGACGCCTTTTTATTCTATTTTTAAACAGTCAACATTCTTAGGACTGGTACTATTGTCCTCCTGTGCTGCTACAAAATTTCGAGTTGACAATACTCCATTGGAAAAACACTTTGAAACCAATTCCACCTTCCGGGAAAGTCATACCGGCCTATTGGTTTATGATATTGATGAAAACACCGTACTTTTTGATTACAATGCGCAAAAGCATTTCACTCCCGCCTCCAATACCAAATTGCTAACCTGGTTTGCAGCAATAAAAATGATGGATGATAGCATTCCATTTATGGAATATTGCGTGGTAAATGATTCGCTATACTTTACAGGGTTGGGAGACCCTACCCTACTTTACGATAATTTTGGATATTCTGGAACATTGGGATTTTTAAGTTCAAGTTCAGAACCTCTAGTTTATGTGGAAAAACAAATGACTGATGAAAGGTTTGGCCCGGGCTGGTCCTGGGATGATTATCCATACTATTATTCGGCGGAGAAGTCATCCTTTCCTATTTATGGAAATATGGTAAATTTCCACAAGGAACTAAATGATGATTACATTCAGGTCACTCCGGAATTATTTGAAAATGAATTTACAGTAGTACAAGACAATTCCGTCAGTAATTATTCAATTGAGAGAAAAGAAAAGGCAAATGATTTCACATTAAAATTCAATGCCCGCATGCCGGAGAGACAGGGAAATTCAATGATTATCGATGATGAAATACCCTTTATCTATTCTAATCATCTTTTTATAAAACTATTGTCAGATACTTTAAAAAGGCCTGTTTATCAATCAAATGCATTTCCGGATTGCAAAGCTGAAATATTATACTCCGTACCCGTGGATTCGGTTTTAAAGCATATACTTATAGAGTCTGATAATTTTCTTGCCGAGCAAATGTTGCTTGTCATCAGTGGCCAGCTTGGAGATACACTAAGTTCTGAAAAGACAATTAAATTTATGATGGAAAACCATCTTTCGACACTGAAGGATCAAATCTATTGGGTGGACGGTTCGGGGCTTTCCCGTTATAACCAGGTGACGCCAAACGCCCTGGTTGCGATTTTGGAAAAAATATACCATGAAATTCCAAAAGAAGAACTATTTGCATTTTTACCACAATCAGGAGGCAATGGCACCCTCAGAACATCGTTTCCTCAATTGGAAGGCAGGATCCATGCCAAAACAGGTTCGATGAGTCATATTTATAATTTATCCGGATTTATGGAAACAAATTCGGGGAAAACACTCTTATTTAGTTTTATGAATAATAATTTTAATGTTTCGTCCTCAGAATTGAAAAAAGAGATGGAACGAGTTCTTGCAGTTTTTGTAAATGATAGATGAAGAAGCAATTAGTTAGCCTGATATCGATAATAATCTTTAGCGTTACAATAGCGTTGACCCAGCCGGTCATTAAAATTGCTAAGCTGAAATACAATGGCGGTGGCGATTGGTATGCCAATAAAACCGCTCTGCCCAACCTGATAGAATTCTGCAATAGAAACCTGCAAATGGACCTTGTGGCTACTGAAGATGTAGTAGAAGTTGGCAGTCCGGATATCTACCTGTATCCATATGTCTATATGACAGGCCATGGCAATGTTGTCTTTTCCACCCAGGAAGCTGAAAACCTGAGGAACTACCTTATCGGTGGCGGATTCCTGCACATTGACGATAATTATGGGCTGGATCAGTTTGTCCGGCTGGAAATGAAAAAGGTTTTCCCTAACCTGGATTTTGTGGAATTGCCATTCGACCATCCAATCTATCATCAGAAATTTCACTTCGATGAAGGTTTGCCAAAAGTTCACGAGCATGACGGGAAACCTCCGCAGGGATTCGGCCTGATTTTCGAAGGCAGATTGGTATGCTTTTATTCGTATGAATGCGATCTTGGCAATGGCTGGGAAGATCAGATTATTTACAATGATCCTGAATCTATCCGGCAGGAAGCCCTTAAAGCAGGCGCCAACATCATTTCATTTGCTTTTACACAGGATTGAGATTTACCGTAATTCCTTCACGGTGTTGGATAAGGCTGTAAATGAAACTCATTCCCTACGGAACATAAACAACCTGAACTGTCTTGATTTGACCAGATTCCTGATCTCACTACCGTTCCTCAGGAATGACGAGAGAAGAAAGAATAACGTCATTCCTGCGAAAGCGGGAATCTCCAAAGCTCATAGCCTCCATACTCCCCTCCCCCCATGCGTAAAAAATAATAAAAACTAACGATTTAGTTTGTAAACTAATAAATTAGTTTTATATTGGCATTGTTAAAATCCTATGATGGAATATTATCTTATATACATAGTTAAAGTTATTGCCCTTCAGGCTTTGCTTTTTGGCATTTATTGGTTGATAAGCCGTAAAACCATCAGCTTCCAGTTCAACCGATTTTTCCTCCTTTCTATATTAATTGTTCCCTTTTTCATCCCCTTCCTCAAAATTCCGATAACAATATTTTCTCAGGATATAAGCGCGAATGGTACGTTTAATTCATGGTATGTAATCGAACAATCCTTACCAAATGTTGTCTTCACTGGAAGTCAATCAATTACTAGCAGTTTTCCTTGGTGGATTACATTACTACTTATCATATACCTGATTATAGTAATTTCTTCCACAATCAAACTTATTTTAGATTATTTCAAAATCTGTAACCTGGAAAAGAAGTGTACTAGAAAAGAGTTTACATCAAAAGGATTCCGGTTATTTTATGTACCTGAAAAGTTCCTCTCTTTTTCTTTTCTCAACAGGATTTTTATTTCAGACTTATTTCCACTGAAATTCCATGAGAAAAACACCATTATTGCCCACGAAGAATATCATTTGACGCAACGACATAGTCTCGACATCGTTCTGGCTGAACTTATCAAAATCCTGTGCTGGTTCAATCCCATCATCATGCTTATCCAGAAAAATCTGAAAGAAACTCATGAGTATCTGGCTGACCGACATACCATTGCGGGATATGGGAAAAACGAATATGCTACCATGCTCAGATCATTTAGCCGGCTGGAAATAAATATGGTATTAGGAAATGCCTATTCTGGTTCCAGTATTAGTAAACGATTAAATATGATGGAACATCCAAACAAAAAATCACCTTTTTTACAAAACTTCTATCTGATAATAATTGCATTATTTACAGCTTTTCTGTTTGCCTGCGAGGACAACCTTGATTCATTTGAGAATAAAGATGAGGTATTTCAATATGAAATTTCGGAAGCAGAATTGCAAAAAGAAATTGAAAAAAGAGTTGACTTTTTAAAAAAACAAAATGCGCCGCAGGATATGGTTGATTTGTTTATTAGAGAACAAAATAAGTATCCTGAATACGTGTTCAGACCTTACATTATGAGTATTGTTAATGTTGATCCCGAAGAATCGATGATCCCTGAAAAAATGAAAGCTCGCATAGAATCTGGTATGCTTGAAAAGGAAGTTATTTATATGAGGAAGGTGGAGCCCATTGAAAACAATCGAAATAATACGAATCATTTTTTTAGCGATAAGATAAATTCAGGAGTTATTGTAAGAAGTAGATTTGCTTTCATAGAAAAAATCGACAGGCGCAAGCTTATTGAATACACCTTCAAAATGAAGGGAGATACTGATATTCACGATGACTGCGACAAGAAACCACAATTTAAGGGAGGGTCTGAAAAACTCACCCAATATCTAAAAGCAAATCTGAATTATCCCGAGGTGGCCAGAAGATTAGGAATTGAGGATAAGGTGGTTTTACGTTTTGTTGTGAGCAAACATGGAGGATTAATTTATTTAAATATTGATCAGGAACCATCAACATCTAATGAAGAGGCTAGTATCGAATTGCAGAAGGCTGCATTCCATGCAATAAGATCAACAAGTGGAATGTGGCAACCCGCAGAAAAAGGCGGAAAATACGTAGCGTCAAGAATGACACTGCCGATAGAATTTAAATTTGACAAATAGAAAAATTATTTATTAAAATGAAACAATTAACAAAAGCAGAGGAACAGGTGATGCAGATCCTATGGGAAATCAACAAAGGATTTGTAAACGATCTATTGGATAAATTTCCCAATCCCAAACCCGCCTATAATACCGTGTCCACCATCATCAGGATACTGGTGAAAAAAGGTTTTGTAGATTATAAAGCCTATGGAAAAACACATGAATATTTTCCGATTATTGAGAAAAACCAATACCGCAGTTTTTATCTGAAATCAATGATCACAGGATATTTTGGAGGATCCTTCGAAAGACTCGTTTCCTTTTTCGCCAAGGACAATGACCTGGATATTAATGAAATGGAAGAATTATTGAAGAATGTTCAAAATGATATAAACGAGCAAAATGATGAATAGTCTGTTAAGTTATTTTATCGAGGCCAACCTGTACCTGGTCAGTTTTTATTTGCTTTATCAACTACTGCTTGCTAGAGACAGGCATTTCCGCTTCAACAGGGCGTTTTTACTCGGTGGAGTTTTTCTGTCTATGATTTTGCCATTGATGTCATTCAACCTGGCTCCTGGCGCGGAATCTTCAGAATCATTTGAAGGTTACATCATGCTACCGGCCATCACCATTTCTAACGTTCAAACGGAAAGTGTTGGACTTATCCTGAAATGGTGGCACATCATTGGAATCATATATCTTGCCGGAGTTCTATTTTATCTAATTCGACTCCTTTGGCAAATAGCTCAGATATTACGTCACCTCCCCTTTCTCAACTCAACCAGGGAACAAAAAGCAGGCTATACGCTTGTAACAACCAATGGCGATATCCCAACCTGCTCCTTTTTCAAATTTCTATTATGGGATAAAAGTGCAAGTCTTAATGAAGACGAAAAAAAGCTTATTCTGGAGCACGAACTTGTACATATCAGGCAATGGCACAGTATAGATGTATTGATAATAGAATTATTGAGGGCCATATTCTGGTTCAATCCGGTCGTTCATCTGCTGAAATCACGATTGACGGAAGTTCACGAATATCTGGCGGATCACTATGCCACCAAACAAATAGATGTAGATAGTTACAGTAAACTGCTCACACTCCAGGTTTTCAAAAGCTTTGACTTTGCTTTGAGCAACAACTTTCACAAATCGCAGATAATCAAGCGATTTCGAATGCTTAAATCCAAAAGGTCACGATCAATTTGGATTAATGTTGGATTGCTTGCTCCATCATTGGCTCTGCTGATTACTGTACTTGCCTGTGATGTTACGGAGATGAATGAAATAAGTCCGATAAACGAAAATGAACTAATACCATTGAAGGAAGTTGTGGTCGAAAGCAACACTGTTGAGAATTTAAATAATAACCTCACTATCCGTGAAGAAACTATTTTACCGGACAATAACTTATCGGGCGCAAATGAGATATTCACTATCGTAGAAGACCAGCCTACACCAATTGGAGGTATGACAGCTTTCTACGAATATGTTCAAAATTCATTAAAATACCCGTTGGAAGCAAAAGGTCGTGAAATTGAGGGTAAAGTTTTTGTACAGTTTGTGGTTGATCCGGATGGTAAATTAACAGACGTGAAATCCGTGAAAGGCATCGGTGCAGGATGCGATGAAGAAGCCATAAGAGTAATAGGAGAAAGCCCTGCATGGAATCCTGGTTTACAAAGAGGTAGAAGAGTAAATGTGCGTATGATAATGCCCATCACGTTTAAATTGAATTAAAAATTTCTACCGGCTGAGATGCCGGTTTTATTATATATCATATAACTAAGTATTTAGTTTTATAATTAGCCAATTAGTTAAGATAATTTATACTACACTTAAATTTTACTAAAATGAAAAATGAAAAATCTGTTTTAAAATCATTGTTTGTGTTTTGCATGGTTGGAATTATTATTTCTTGCGAACAACAATCTGTTGATCCACCATTAAAGTTAGATGAAGTATTCGTTCCTGAAGGTTATCATCAAATTGATAATCCGTCGATTGATGCACTTTCAAGGCTCGATGAATTTAGATTGAATAATCCAAATGATCAATATTATTACCTGGAGCTCGAAAATAAAAATGTGAAATCGAAAAAGGATTGGCTATTTCCGCAAAAAGAGTTAAAAATCGAATATGTAGATAACGAGGGAACAACCAGATTGAATGAAAATCCAAAGATATTGGGTGTAATTGTAAAAAAAATCAAAGGTGATTACAGAACAGAAGAATTCATGATCATTGATGAACAGCCAAAACCCCATGATGGTTTCAAAGCTCTATACAACTATGTTGCTGAAAATCTGAAGTATCCTGAACTAGCCAAAAAAGAGCGCATTGAGGTAAAAGTATTTGTTCAATTTATTGTCAACAATGATGGTAAACTCATAAATGTAAAGGCAATTAAGGGAATTGGTGGGGGTTGTGATGAAGAGGCTGTCAGAGTTTTAAAAGAAGCTCCCAGGTGGATACCTGGGAAAGTGGTTGATATGCCGGTAAAGGTAAAAATGATATTGCCCATCACATATAGACTAAGTCCACCACAAGAAACTTCTGGCAATATCGAAGAAACTGTTCTTGAATAGCTCCATCGCTGGCACGCATTGCAATGCGTGCCTAATTGCATCATTTTCCACCACAAGTTCGCTACGCTTGCACCAGGCATCCGATGTTTCGAAAACATCGGATGTCTTTTTGATCTACTGGCACGCATGCGTGCCTACTTATTTTTTTCGGATAATGGCAAATTATCGTACCAGGTGAATTTTAGTATTACCATTGAAATGAGTAATACAATAAACCAAAGTAATGATTTTCCATACCAATGTCCCACCAGAAATACAGGTGACAAATAGAGTCCGGTGACTGCACACATCCCAATAATTACATTCAAAATTGCCAATTTTCCACTTTACGCTTTTTTTGAAAGTTCATCGGGTAGCAAACCACTTTGCTTTCTGATTGGCTTCCATAACCCAAATGGTCGCACAGTCACATAAAAATTAATAGGGTTACCCATTTAAGTCTCAAACGCTTGTTAACCAGGTAATTAATTTGTATCTTATAGAAAAGATATTGCATATGAAATTACTAAAAGAATTGGACAGAGAAGCCTTCAAAACTAAGTTTGGG
>JAJRQT010000207.1 GCA_024280115.1 Bacteroidota bacterium
ACTGTAATTGCGGATTTCCATCTCCCGGATAAATCGCAATCTTAATGAATCTTTTTTTTCATGATGATTAAATTTTAGTGTCCTAGAATTTAATCATTTCTTCTCAATTTACCGACTAAAAGGAGGTTTCGTTCAACATTTCGCTAAACCCAGTGGGGTTTATTTCTATTATATCTTTTGATTTGAATTTAAGAAATCGAGGGGACAATCAATGCGTTTAATGATATTTACTGCCACATGAGTATATACAATGAACAGTCATATGAAGTGACATGTGTGGTATGAGTCTCTCCTGAAGCACCTACGTTTTTACATGAGGCATGCAGTCTGATGAACCCCAAAGCATTCCTGTAAGCGGAGTTCTTCTCCACAGTGATCATTTTTAATTATTTAGGAAGTAGGAATAGGAATCCCGCAGGATTAAAGAGGCTCCCAGTGCACCGTAGATAGTAGGGTGTAGAAGAATTCTACACCCAGAAGGGGTAAAATAAATGATGGTTGATAGAATTTAAATCATTGTAGCCATATGAATATAAATTTTCCACGTATGATCAATGACTTTGGCTCAACTTGCCTTTATAAATTTGACCATAGATATATGCCCCGGTTTCATTGGTATGACAAAAATCCCCCGACCAGACAGCATCAGCCTTAATCACCTTAATCGATCCTTTCACCGGGGCGTTCTTTGTGAAAACCAACTGCATATATCTTTCAACGGTATGACTTTTATCATAGGCCTTTTCGATATTCAGGGCAACTCCGAATTTGTTCTGATCTACTGAATAGCCATATCCACCATCAATATAACAATCCTTACCATAGACATTTTTATTGTCCACCCATACTTCAAAACCCTGCCAGTGACCTTTCCATGGCAATATATAACTCACACTTCCATTTGCCTTTATAATAGTTGTCGAATCGCCAGAAATATTGCCATCCTGAAAAGCCTGCAACCAATCCGTGATTTCAATAGTGCTGACATTGTGATATTTTGCGGATAGCCTTCTGTGGATAATCTCATAACCCCATAATTGTCTCATCCTGTAATTTGATAATCCCGGTTGCGTGATTAAAAATTGGGTATGCGAGGCAATCTTTTGTAAATTCTCAATCAGTTGTTCGTACTCTACCTGATAACCAGATAAATCCCGGACTGAACATTCTTTGCCAACTAAATCATTGTAAGACTCCACATTGATAATCTGATCAGGTGTGAGCGGTTCAAGCCATGAAACCGTTCCTTTTATCAATTCTACAGTTGCGATTTCCCTGCATGCCACCTGCTTGTTATCACCATGATAATTGCCAATCCTGATGATGTCTCCTGCTACAATTTCTGAACCGATTATTTGTGGGCATGACAAAGAAAACGCATCAATCTTAGAAATCAATCCAGTATTTACTCTTGCGGAAAAATCGTTGGTTTCTTTCTGATAGGTGATCCGGTCAAGCTCCAGAGCCCATAGTTCCTTAACTTCTTTTTCGCCAAGTCCTGTCAGCGTGCGCTTTAGTTTCCGCTCACCGAAAGCCCAATCATCATTGGTGGCGCTTTCATTTACAATTATATCCGGAAGGAAATATTGAAAAAAACCTGGGTAATCGTGTATTCCGTCACCATCCAGCAACCTGGCCAAAGACCAACCGCCAATGCCCGCATTCATAAAATCATGATAGCGGTTGGAGGCAAAGTTGATGATAAAATAGGGATTTGCCCCATCTATGATTTCAATTTCAAAATGCCGCATCTTATGCTCTGTGAATTTATGAATCCAAAAAGCGTCTTTATCGATATATCGATACTCCATACCCGAGGAAAGGATCGCCGGAC
Organism: Bacteroidota bacterium; assembly: GCA_024280115.1. Taxonomy (GTDB): domain Bacteria; phylum Bacteroidota; class Bacteroidia; order Cytophagales; family Cyclobacteriaceae; genus JAAUQL01. The sequence goes on from JAJRQT010000207.1 coordinate 1,835, forward strand.
TTGCTGGATCAAAAGATGTTCCTCCTTCTCCATAATTCGATTCGTTCACTTCATCTGAGCTCGTCTGGCCAACCGTAGAACCTTCAAACATAATGACCTTGCCATATTTATATTTCACGGTGATTTTGGCATTTTTCCCGGGAGGCTCCCTAAACCAAATATAGTGGATGGGCTTCTGTTGCTCATCAAGTTTTCTGACGATCAGATAACCGGGATTTTCAGGAGCGCTCCTCGACCATCCTCCTGTGTAAATATTTCCTTGTACAAACTCTCCATTTAGTTTTACCTCATGAGCATATGTAGTCGCATGATCTAACTGGAATTTTATTTGTTTCCCAGTTCCGGTGAATGTTTGCTGGTCTTGTCCAGTCGTAGGATTGTGGTTGGAAAATCTGCCGATCACCTTTCCGTCAGCTTTTACCTGCATCACACCATAATCCGCAGTTCTGAGTATTGTCTGACAGATTGCGATTTCGTCACCATACAAATCGAATTCAACTTTTGAATTTTGATTGATTAATCGCATTCCCAATCCTTTATATTGTTTTGGATTCAGGAATTTTTCAGCTCCCTGAGGATAGTCCATCTGATCACTCATAACAACAGTAGAAAGGTCACTCGTAATATAATCAACCACCTCACCGGAAAACCCATCACAAAGGTTCCCTCCTCCCCAGGTAATGGAGCTTCCTGCAATTACAATTCCAGTCTTTGTAGGGGCATTGATATTTACAATTACATCATGCCCCTTTTCGGAAATGTTTTTTTGAGCAATTAGTGTATTGGTAAACAGGCAAATAATGATTATACAGGATATTGTCTTAAGATTTGGCATATAACTGACTTTGAATAGTTTATTTATAATTCACTCAAGTTTCACACTAAATTTATTGTTCTTAGTATTAATAGTTTATCATTTTCCGGGATTTAAATGTCCTAATTATCAATATTTTAACAATTACATTTAAGTATTTTTTCTCTGTGAAACTTTATTGTTCTCTGCGTAGCTCTGTGTAATAGCTATTTCACAAAGTTGCTCAAAGAAGACACAGAGAAACTTAAAGAAAATGCATCACATAAAACATTGTTTTCCAGTCAATTATAAATATTTATTTTAGCGGGAAACTTGAGTAATTCATTTGTTTGCCTCAGAGTCCCCTCCGGGAGACATCTGAGGAGGGGTAAATTCCTTATTCCTTATTCGTTATTCGTTATTCGTTATTCGTTATTCGTTATTCGTTATTCGTTATTCGTTATTCGTTATTCGTTATTCAATGTCGTTTAGTTAAGAAGATAATTGTCTTACCTCTCCCTTCGCCCTCTCCAGAGAGGGATAATAGGAGCTTAACTAAACGACATTGATTCGTTACTCTTTATTCCTTATTCTTTTTTTTAGATCTCAATCACTTTTCTCAGAGTCCCCTCCATAGACATCTGAGGAGGGTTGGTAGTTTATTTATCATCCATTTGATGCTGCTCCCCCATATATTTTTCACCTTCGAGCGTAAGGAAAAAATCCATCCAGATATAGGCCAGTTTATTCCCTTCTTCCACGGAGACAGCGTGCATGGATCCCAATGGAATATGAAGCAATAAATTTTCTGTTAACAAGGCAGTGTCACCATCTGCATGACAATTGCACCGGCAACCGGGCAAGCCGAAAAATAGCTGATCCAACATAGGGTGATCATGCGCTGCCACTTCATCAGGCCCTTCGGTCTCAACAGACCCCATACAAAATCGGGGGACCTTACCTTCCGGCAAAATCATCCTGTTGAGTGTTTTATCACTTTTAATATCTTCCTTATAGGTTGGACAATCAGATAAGGCTTTTAGATAAATAGCCTTGTGACTATCCCATTCTGTTACCATGAGCTGTTTGTCTTTTTCATCGAGGCCTTTCCTGATCTTCAGATAATTAAACTCGCATCCAGCATCAATACGGATATCATATTCTGAACCATATGGTATTTTTATAATACAATTCCCATCTATTGAATATTCATCATCATTAATAATAAGATCAGTACTTCCATTCAATGATAACAAAACATCATAATGGTCCGGATCGGGCATTTCACAAATCTGTTGCGGGCCTTTAGCAGAAATATATTCAATGTCAACACCATCTATTTCATGGATCATGACACGCTTTCTATTTATGAAACCTTCCGGTCTTCCTATCAAAATATCTGCAGACAGCTTCTCGGTTTTAATATTCATTATTCTAATAAAAAAATTCCGGAATAAATAAGGTTATTGATGGTATAAAGGTGATGCCTATCTGGATGATAAACAGGATAATCAGAAATCGTAAAAGTGTGGGCGTTACTTCTGAAATAGAAATTTTCGATATGCCACATGCCACAAATAGCGTTGTTCCAACCGGCGGAGTGACCAGCCCAATCGTCAGGTTAGTCACCATCATGATGCCAAAATGTATCGGGTTCATATCAATTTTATCAGCGAGGGGCAGAAGCACAGGCACGAGGATAAAAATCGCCACACCCGCATCCATAAATGTCCCTACCAACAGCAAGGCAAGATTGACCAGTAACAGTAAAACAACAGTATTGCTGCCTGCGAGATCAATGAGGAAACTTGTGACCAATTCAGGAAACTGCTCCACACTCAATATATAGGCGAATAAAAATGCAGCAGATATCATAAAACCGATAATTGCTGTTACCCTTGCAGTATCCCGGACAGATTGTACTAATTCGCGTAAGCCAATTTTCTTATATACAAAAACTCCGACAATCAAAGCCCACAGCATGGCGACTAATGCCGATTCAGTTGCAGTGAATAATCCAAACATTATTCCTCCAACAATTATAATTGGTATTAAAAGTGAGAACAGCGCCCCTTTAAATGCCTGTGCACGTTCAGGCCAGCTAGCTTTTCGTTCGATGGGTATCTTTTTATTCCTGGCATAAAAGTAGCTTACCACCATCAAACTGAGACCTATCAAAACGCCGGGGATAATCCCTCCCAAAAACAAACTTTCAATCTTAAGATTACCAACAACGCCGAGATAAATCATAATGATGCTCGGGGGTATAATAGCGCCTGTAGATCCGGCACATGCGGTAAGCGCAGTAGCAAATGGCCGCCCATATCCTTTCTTTTCCATTTCAGGAATCATAATGGAACCAATGGCAGCCGTATCTGCTGAAGACGCACCGGATATTCCCCCAAACAACATTGAAGTAAGGCAGACCACCATGGAAAGCCCACCTCGCTTATGTCCGACCATGGTTTGGGTAAACGCAATCAACCTTCGCGAAAGTCCCGCTTTATTCATGATTTCTCCTGCAAGCAGAAAGTATGGAACGGCTACAAAAGGGAACAAAGATTGCAAAGCACCACCCATTTCGCGGGCAACATCCACCATAAAAATCTGATCGCTGAAAAGAATGGCCACAATCGATGCCAAAGCCATGGCAAATGCAATGGGAACATCCAAGATAATCAGAGCAAAAAATACAATAAATAAAATGATAGCGATCATAGTGGATTTTTTGTGTTCCTTCTAACTGTAGCAACAAACTCGAAAAAAATCATTAAAAGTCCACTCAATGGAACAATCATATAGACATACATTTTAGATATTTGTAGAGAGGGGGTTTTGAGAATGCTCAATTCAAAACTTATTTCAATACCATAATATATTAATACTGAGGCCATGATTATCGTGGATAAAAACTGAATTGTCTTCAATAACCTTGAATCAGGGTATTTCCTTGTCAGAAAATGTAATGCAAAATGTCCCTTATCGAGGATGATCACCGCTGACCCAAGCCACACAATCCACAATACGGCGAACTTTACAAATTCCTCCGCCCATGCTATCTGAATATTTATTCCATCTGGCATAAAAGGCTGGAAAAACCGCCCAACAACGTTAATGGTCATAATAATTGTTACCATGACAAAAAGAATAAATACAATACTGTTTATTGTCTTTTTAAGAATTTCAGAAACTTTATCCATTGATCTATATTTTAATTTTCTGGTTCTATTTTACTATAAAGGAATGAGTAAATAATGCTTGAATGAGCAACCGTTTTATCTTGTCTATGTTGAGTGAATATTTTTTTTTGGGTCTTCACCGAAATGCGTACTTCAATCTTTTTATATTGATATTTTAATCATTACTGAAAATTATAATAAATGATATAATTGGTAAAATTAAGTTTATTACGTTTTATTATCATTGTCCTCAAGCATCGCCTTCGCGAAGCTTCGGCGGAGCAAGGCCGGACGGGCTTTTACTTTCTGTCTTGAAACAGAAAGTAAACAAAGAATTCAAGGCTTCATAAAAATCTCTAAAATTTGACTTTAAAAGCTAAAAGAATTGAAACTCACCCAACCGCACCACCTAACCCAACGCTCAAACACCAATTCTTTCTTCACACTTTTCAAGTCAAATTTTTTAACGAGATTTTGATGAGGCCAACTTACTGTCCAAAAACCAACATTTTAAAGCGTACCTATTTTTAATCCTCATTTATGCTTTAGGTATGCATTATAGCGTTGAACCATTTTTTTCATTCTATAATTCTTTCATTCTCTCATTATCGCATTGACTCATTCTCTCATTCTCTCATTTATCAACCGCCGAAGCTTTAGCGAAGGTGGTCTCTTATTCCCTTATCTTCTTAAGTAAATCACCTCCATATTTATGTTCATATTCCCAATAAACACTTTCAACTTTTATTCGAAATGGAGCTTTATCAACTTTTGTAATTTTCACACCTTCCGCTCGTAATTTTACCAGTGTTCGGTTTTCAAGTTCGGCCCAGTTCCTCTTGTGGAATTCCTGTGAATCTTCAAAAACGTCATCGAGAATCTTCTTATGAGCGGCGCTTAATTTATTATAAAAACTCACAGGCATGAGGACTACCTGTGGTACCATGAAATGCTCAGTCAGTATATAATTCGGACAAATATCATAATGACCGGTAGCAAGATATTGAATGGGATTATTTTCTGCACCATCCACAACATCCTGTTGCAGTGCATTATAAAGTTCTGAAAATGAAAGAGGAACTGCATATGCTCCCAGCGCATTGATGGTTTGTATCATGACATTACTTTCCATCACGCGGAGTTTAAGTCCTTTTATATCCGCTAAATCACTAACCGGTTTTTTAGTATAAATGCTCCTGGCACCGGTTCCATAGTACGCCAATACTTTAATTCCAACTTGCTCAAGTTTTATATTCAGGTCCTCTCCTACCTCACTCCTGAGAATATTGTATTGTTGTTCCGCATCATCGAATAGAAATGGTAAATCAAAAACATAAAAATCACTCACCAGATTCCCTAAAATAGAGGTGGCCATATCTGCCATTTCAAGCGTACCAAGTAACAACCTTTCAGCGCTGTCAGTCTCACCTCCCAGCCGGCCCGAGTCATATATCTTAACAATGATTTCTCCTTTGCTTCGCTTTTCAATCTCATCTGCCATAAAATTATATGTAAGCATAATCGGATTGGAAGGAGGAATTACAGAAGAAAATTTTATGACAATTTGCTTTTCCTTTTTGGATGAACAGTCAACCAAAAGAAAAATCACAAATGTTGCCATTATAGCCAAGAATCCCAGGCGAATGTCAGACTGCCAATTCAAAAACTTCATCTCAATTTGTGTTTTTAGCAATTTAAAAATTTTAAATATTGAGTCCACTCCGAAAAGTATAATACCCCTAAATCCCCTGAAGGGGACTTTGCATTATGTAATCTCAACACGTTATAACTAAGATACTTTTGTATAATTCACTTTCCCCCGAATTATGGTTTTCTCAATATTTATATCCTGATCCAAAATTGTAATATCAGCATCCTTGCCTTTTTCAAGACTTCCCTTGCGATCATTGACACCAATGATCTCAGCCGGGGTCAAAGATGCCATTCGCAAAGCATCGCTCATTGACAATCCCATCTGATTAATACCATTTCTCACACACACTTCCATGGTTGTAACACTCCCGGCATAGGCTGAATTGTCAGGTAAGCGTGCAATTCCATTTTCAACTATAGCATCAACATCTCCAATTTTATGTTTTCCGGGAGGCAACCCAACTGCCGGCATTGCATCCGTTACAAAGCAAACCTGGTCAACGCCCTTCACTTTCACCAACAAATTCATTAATTCAGGCCCCACATGCCAGCCATCGGCAATTATTTCACCGCTTATTCGATCATCGTACAAAAGTGTCTCAACAGCTCCAGCCACCCTTTTTAACTGATCCCTTCGAAAATGTGACATGTTACAAAAAAAGTGGGTACCATGGCTTATCCCTTCATTTATCGCAAGGATCATTTCTGAGTAAATTCCGTCGGTATGTCCGGCAGCAGCAATAATCCCTCTATTTTTCAGATCTTTTACAAGTTGGGCTGATCCCTCCAGCTCCGGGGCCAGGGTCATCTTTTTCAACACATCATTATATTCGAGAAACTGCCTGTAGTGATTCGGTTTTGGTAAAGACAAAAACCTGCGGGGATGAGCACCACTTTGTCCGTGACTAAGAAAAGGACCTTCCATGTGGATCCCCAATAGTTCCGCTCCATCTATCTTGCCACAGCTCATATAATCCCTGGCATTCGCTAATACTTTGATGAAGTCGCGATCTGCACTTGTAATGGCTGTTCCCAAATAAGAGGTAGTTCCATGTTTAGCAAAGAAATGACCCATGGTAGAAAAAGTATCTGACTTCACTTTTGTGACATCAGCGCCCATAGCGCCATTTACATGAATATCTATCAATCCGGGTGAAATGTAACTATTTGCAGCATCAACTATTTCTGAATTTAAAGGTTCTTCCACCACGCCCTGTTTGCCAATATCAATGATTTTGCCATCATGGACAATTACTACCCCATCCCTGATTTCCCGCTCAGGAGTTATTACTGTTCCATTTTTAATTATAAGGTATTTTTGTCCTTTCATTCGTTTTGTTGATTCTACCCTGGATTCTCTATTTGATCATTAAAGTTTCGCACTAAATTTAATGTTCTTAGTATTAATAGTTTATCATTTTACAAAATTTATATGTTCCTAATTATCAATGTTTTAATAATTCCAATTAGGTATTTTATTCTCTGTGAAACTTTGTGGTTCTCTGCGCAACTCCGTGTAATAGCTATTTCACAAAGTTGCTCAAAGAAGACACAGAGAAACTCAAAGGAAATGTATCACATAAAATATTGTTTTCCCGTCAATTAAAAATATTTGTTTTGGTGCGAAACTTGAGTTATTATTCAATCATTCTCGCATTCAATCATTGAACATAAGGCACAATAAATGTTGATGATCGCAAACGTCCTATTTTAAGGCCCTGATCTTTTCGTTTTTTAATAAACCCCTCCAGATCATCTACATATTCAAAATTCATAAGCTCTGCCTCTTCCTTTGTGATGTTTGGAGAGTACAAGTAGAGCTTTGCTTTTTCCCTGACCACATTATTATGAATCACTTCAATCGCTGACATAGGATCCTTAATTTCACCAGAATTAAGTGCCTTCTCAATATCAGGATTAGTTAGCTTACCAAACTCCAACATCTCTTTGCCATGAACGGGAGAAACCCCGTCCGGACAATTGGTAACAAGCAATATTTCGCCCCCTTCTTTAACCGCCAAAGCAGCGGAAAATAGTCCTTTATTTGCCTGGGTCATATCGGCATCATGATCTCTTGTGTCAGACACTATCAGGTCCACCAATTGAGGCACCTCCACAAAGTAGGTTTCTTTGGCGATTTCTACACCTCTACGATGTGCTTCAATATAATGGCCCCCGACAATTCCAACAGGAGTATCATTCGCATTCAAAATAACATTGATTATGGCAAAGGGTTCAGCAGTTTTAGCAGCAAAAGCTTCCATCAATTTTCTTGGAAGCGTATCAACGACACCTATCGCCTGGCTTGGATCAAACGCACCAACAACGTGCATGTGATGAACGGTATCTTCACCGGCCACTCCGGGCAAGAGCATCTTGGCCCCTCCGGAAAATCCTGCCGGCATGTGAGGCACTAAAGTTCCAATAGCTATTCTGATATCAGCTTCAATGGCATGTTTATTAATAAAAATGGGTGCACCATCATCAAAACTTCCATTATTTACTAAATGATCTTTATCGAAAAAATGATGATCTATTGAACGGTAGTTTTCAAAAACCTCATCAGAAAGACGAGCCCTTTTCTCCTTTTCATTCATCAACCGGTGTGAACCGGAGGCAAACAAGAAAAATATATTTTCATTTTTAATGCCTTTCTCTTCCAACTCCGGTAATAGAAAGAATAGTATTTCAGCCGTAGGTGTAAATCTTGTATAATCATCAACAATGATGCAAACGGTTGTCTCATTCTTAATGAATGGTTTTAAGGTATGTATCGCATCATCGACAGCCTGTACAAAATCCGAACCTGAACATTCCTGACTTTTATTGACTGGTAATCCAACATCAAATGAAAACATGTTTGACTCTAACTCGGGAAAGACTTTTGATACAGGAGACTTCATATAGTGAATTTTCTAATTGTTTATGTATTAAACTTTGGTTTACCTGACCATATTTTCTTCCAACCACTTGTTTACTAATGGATAGAGCAATTCCTCTACCTGAATCATCCAGGTCAGGTCTTCTCGTTGACTGGCAAAATGATAATACCTGTCAGCTACATAGTTTTCAGGATATGCTATAAACCTGGTTTTTCCATACACATCCTTAAGTTCCACCCATGCTTGATCAAAATCATCCAGTGATTCTTTCACTTCGGCATATCCCGCCTCTCTTTTGGATTTATTTTCAACATCACATTGTTCTAAAGCTAGAAGAAGTCTGGGTGCAGAGATTTGAAAATTATTTAGGCCAGTAAATAGCTTCCAATGGTAACGGTTTCGATTTGAAACTTTATATAAATCCTCAAGTTTCTTAGAGGTACTTTTATAAGTATCATATTGCTTTTTAGCTTCTTCAAGCCTGGTTTTATACTTTTTAGTCCATTCTCCGGGATGGCTCAAGTTGGGAAGATCAATTATTAAATCTATATATGTTGATTGATCCTTTTCACCTTCCCTACCTTCTTCCGATACCCAGTGGGCGATTCCCGGTAATTGGAATAATGCATTTTCATTATCCATCCTGTTGCCTTTCCGAACCAAGGATGTCTCCCAAAAAAGGGCCGCAGCTCTCAATTGTAAATATAAATCTGTATAAGACGCATCGGGGCCAAATTCACGTTGCATATAGGCTTTTTGATATTCATCGAGATCCCTGCCCTGGGTATTCCAGCTATATTCTGCGGAAGCGATAAAACCCCTCCAATATGTTTCCATGTGTGGGGAACGATCGTCCCAGCCTGTTGTCAACTCTCCATCAATTCCTTTTTTATAAGCTAATTGTATAGAACTCTGAATGGCTGTCAAACCCCGGTCTGTCATCTTACCGGTGCGATCATCACTTGGGAACAAGGCTGCAGGCCCACTTTGCGCACCAGTGGAAATCATTGTATTGAGATTATTGTTGGTAAGCCATTCCAACGCACGCTCATTTCCAGGCTGACGACAGGTTTGATAATTCCAGTGCATAAAAACACCTGTCTTGGGAAAGCGGTCAATTACCTCATCTAATTTGATGAGACCGGCTTCCCAGAGTTCGGGTGAATCTTCCTCCTCCCGGGTAGTTTGCCAAACCCCGGCATACTGAAATGGCATATCACCCCAAAATATGGGAATACGGCCTTGCTCCACTAAAAATTCACTGACCCTGTTCAACCAATAAAGATTCAATTCAAACGTGCCTTTTTCATCTGCAGTAGGTTTGCACCGGTGGCACAAACCTATATTCCCAATCTCATCGCCTCCAATATGGAAATATTTGCTGCCGGGAGTAGCTTCTATAGCTTCCCTGTACAGATCAAACAATACCTGGTATCCGCCTTCATGCAATGGACAAAATGCCCATCGATTGCTTTCTATCTCTCGCAAATAGGCATATTCCTGGTGCTTCAGGATAAACGTAGCATGTCCAAGCCCCTGAACCAACGGTGTGATTTCTATATTTCTTTCGCGGGCATATCTTGTTAAGGCTGCCATTTCATCAATACTTATGGCTTGTGGCGCCCCAATTAACGGTTGAGTTTGATAACCGAGTTTATCTTCAAATTCCCAGGTAATCGCGTTGATTTTATATCGGGCCAGACGGTCTATACTTTCGTAGTAATATCCAATATGATCCAAATGATGTTTTGTATCGAAGTGAACAGCACGATATACATAATCAGGGTAATCTGTTATTATGCACGAGGGAACAGTTGCCTTGAAATCGCGGGCGTCTTCCAAAAGTTGTTCCAGGGTCTGACAGCCATAAAAGAGTCCGGCTTTTCCGTTGGCAATAATCTCGACAGCTCCGTTTTTTATTGTTAACACATAGCTTTCATGAGAATTAGGCACTTTCCCGGAACTATCTAATTTGAGTGTAAGCGTACCAGAATCCGATGTATTTGACTCGGTCAATAAACTAAGTATTTCGCCCATTACAGGACGATCAAATTCTCCAATGATTTTAAGGTTTGCCAAGGATCCGTATGCCAAGCCTTCCTCCGACAATAACTCTATATTCCGGGGTTGTGGAAGTATCTGAAATGGTTCGGGCAGTTTATCTTTAGCTATACATGGCTCCGCCAAAAATAGCAGCATTTGGATTAAAATGGTAATACTGAATAATAGAGTTTTCATATGTTGATATTTGAGTTTCCGAAAAAAATTATTTTATCTTAATAAATATGGGCAAGTCATCAATCCCGACTTCTACTTCTATGGTTTTCGGGCCTTTTATCTTTTTCCCGTTGCGGTCTTTCCACTTTCCTTTTGGAAGAATTACAGTCCTGGTCGATTTGCTCTTTTCCAGCATTGGCGCAACGAGAATATCATCTCCAAGTAAAAACTGATCATTTACTTTTTCATATCCCTGATGGGGAAATACATATTCCAAGGTACGAACGATTGGTTCTCCCGTCCGGACAGATTCTCTCGCAAGACCCATTATCTTGGGTGTAAACTCCTCCCTGAGGGCTACCGCTTTTTTTACTGCTGCAAAGTGATCCTCATCAAGGATTCTCCAGGGAGCTACAGAAAACTGCATCATGGGCATCAATGCGTGGCACTGAGTAGAACGAACGATTAAATCCTGATCAATCACACTTCCCTCCAGGAAGGAAGTGAATTCTCCCCCACCAACCATGTCGGGGCAGGTAAAATTATACCCCACGATGCCTTGCAACAATATATGAGAAACTAATTTATTCAGATCTTCCCAATTGTGCGCCTTGTCCCTGAGGCGGTTAACCAATGGATATCCGGCCATTTTCCACATCGCGCGATATTCATTTAGGGGATAGCCCAAACCGATGCGGGCATATGATTCACATTGTTCCTGCGGACTTGCTTTTTCTGAACCTGAGTAACAATTCGCATAATGCGGAAAATCCCCGGCGTCAAATTTAAACCCATCCACCTGATAGGTGTCCTGAAGATAATCGAGTTGATCTTTATACCATCTTTGCGTTTTCGGGTTTGAAAGGTCAAGTAATCCGCTCGCGCCGTTCCACCATCTCACCAGGGCGGCCCTCCCGGATTCATCTTTCAGCAACAGCTCCTCATCTCTCAACATTCGGTAAACGTCACAATCAGGGCTTACGAAAGGACACATCCACAACATCACCTTGAATCCCATCTGATGCAGTGAATCCATCATTGCTTTCGGATTGGGGAAACGTCCCGGATGAAAATCCCATTTCCCATAGTCTTCCTGCCAATTGTCATCTATCATCAAAACTCCCGGAGGAAATCCGTTATCAAGAATTTGATGGGCATATTTCATTACATCCTTTTGATTTTGGTCATACATCAGTTCGATCCACGTATTGTACTGGGGAGCTAAAAATAACAGCTCATCCGGCAATTTGCCCTGTGGGGGAAAATAGTTCTTCACAGCATATTGAAAGGCTTCCTTTAAGGTTTCTCCCGCTTTTACTAATTCCAGTGAAGGAGTTTGCGAAGAAACAGTTAATACATCATCTTTCAATGTGATTTTAAAAGGCTCCTCAGACCAGATAAGTTGACCGTTGTTGGAGATCAGCATAGGTTGCACCTGATTGCCATAATTGCTACTTGTGAAATCCGCAAAATATCCATCCTGAAGGGGCATGATATGTCCCTGGTTGATCACCCCGCTCCACCATGCCGTATTGCCAATATTTGATATAACTATTTCGCTTTGTTTTTTCTGCTGACAAAAAACATTGCTGATTATAAGCAATATTAAAACCGGGATTAAAACGTATTTGCTTTTTGATTTCATAATAATATGTACAAGAATTGAATACCTGATTTTCATTTATTCGCCATTAATTTGTTATATAAAATTACTGTTAATTTAACAATTAAAATGTCCCCTCAATATAAAACAACAATAATTTAAATTATAACTCTTTGATTATCAAGAGCAATCCCCCAAGCCCCCTGCCTGCCGGGCAGGAAAGAAATCACTTTCCCTACCTTGATTTTAGAAAGATAGGGGATGAATAGCCAACATAAAATTATATTGAATCGAAAAATAAAATATATTAAAAATTAACACTCTATACTGCGCAGATTTCATACAGAGATAATCTGCAATCAATCTAATTTTAATATATTCTTTATAATTTTGCCCCTTAATTAATAAATCAAATGCTTAAAAAGACAAAAATTGTTGCTACCATTTCTGACATGAAATGTGATGTTAAATTATTAAAATCGCTTCGAAAACTTGGAATGGATGTTGTGAGGTTAAATACTGCACATCAGACTCATGAAGATACTCTAAAAGTTGTTAATAATGTGCGGTCAGTTTCTGAGAAGATCGCCTTGTTGCTCGATACCAAAGGGCCGGAAATAAGAACTACAAAGGCCACAGAAAGTATTCCGGTCACCTTTGGAGATAGGGTGAAAATCAAAGGAGATCCGGAGGGGATTACTTCTAAAGAATGCATCTACGTTAATTATAAAGGTTTTGTAAGGGATATTCCCCTGCATGGCAGAATACTAATTGATGATGGAGATATTGAGCTTATGGTTGTGGAAAAAAAAGGATCGGCACTCACTTGTGAAGTGAGAAACAATGGAACGATCAGCGGTAAGAAAAGTGTAAATATACCATCGGTTCATGTAAAGCTGCCAACACTTAGCCTTAAAGACATTGATTACATCCATTTTGCGGTTGACCATCAGCTCGATTTTATAGCTCATTCCTTTGTGAGAAATAAGAAGGATGTTATCGCCATTCAGAAAATCCTTGATGAGAGAAAAAGTGATATAAAAATTATCGCAAAAATTGAGAACCAGGATGGCGTTGATAACATAGATGAAATTCTGGATCATGTCTATGGGATCATGATTGCACGGGGTGATCTGGCTGTCGAGATACCGCAGGAAAAGATACCCGTCATTCAAAAAATGATCATTGATAAGTGTATCGCTAAAAGAAAACCAGTCATCACGGCCACTCAGATGTTGCATTCCATGATCCATAATCCCCGCCCAACCAGGGCTGAAATCAGCGACGTAGCCAATGCGGTATATGATGGAACGGATGCTATTATGCTCAGTGGTGAGACCGCATATGGAGACTATGCTGAAGAAGCTGTGGAAACTATGGCCAATATTGCCAGGGAAATTGAATCTGCAACTCCCAAAATCAAAGAAACTCCGTTGTTGATTGTGAACGATGAGATTTCGGCCTTTTTGGCTATTTCCGCTGTAAAAGCGTCCATTGAATTAAATACAAAGGCTATAATTGCCGATACCAACAAAGGCAGAACCATCAGAGCATTAGCCGCTTATCGTGGGAATAATATAATTTTTGCCCAGTGCTACCATAAGCGGGTCATGCGGGAATTAGCATTATCGTATGGAGTTTATCCTGATTACACAAAATTGGAAGTAGCCACCGAAGCATATTTGTGTGATGCACTCAATGCACTAAAAAAGAAACACAAACTAAAGAAAAATGACCGTGTAGTCGTCTTGGCAGGAAATTTCGGGCCTTCTCATGGACCATCTTTCATTGAAGTGAGTACAACCGAAAATCTCAGGAAAAAGTGTCAGAAGCTATTGAGAATTGGATGATCCTATAAATATTTAGTTTCTCCAAGATTTTAAAAAACTTGATCAAGTTTTTATTATGATTATTTTTATTGAGATTTAATTCCATAACCTACCGGTTTCAATGAAGAATAATAATCGAATAGCTTCTATAGATATTTTCAGGGCGCTCACAATGTTCCTGATGATCTTTGTAAATGATCTCTGGACCTTAAGTGATATACCCGAATGGCTGGGGCATGCCAAAGCTGCCGAAGATAGAATGGGTTTATCAGACTGGGTATTCCCTGGATTTTTGTTCATTGTTGGATTGTCTATCCCATTTGACATCAGAGCCAGGAAGAAAAAAGGGGCATCAAAACTTGAGATATTTTGGCACATCATCAAAAGAAGTTTTGCGCTTATTGTGATGGGTTTTTTTATGGTAAATTTCGAAAACATCAACGGTGACCTACTGCCTTTCTCGAAATATTTCTGGGAAATCCTCATGGCCATTGCCATTGTTCTGATCTGGAATATTTATCCCAATCATAAAGCATTCAATAAAATACCTGAATGGATTATGCAGGTTTTAGGTATTGCCATTTTAATTTTTATAGGCATCATTTATAAATCAGGAACAGAGGATAACCCAACATGGCTCACTCCTCATTGGTGGGGCATCTTAGGTATTATTGGCTGGGCTTACCTGCTTACCTCAACTATATTCCTTCTAATTGGAGAAAAAATTATTTATACCATTATAATATTGCTGATTTTCCATGCGCTCAACGCTCTGGACTTTGTGAATCTATTCAGCTGGCAGCCAGATATAAACCTGATGGTCAGCCCATCATTTCATGCCAGTGTCATGAGCGGTGTATTGGCGTCATTACTATACCTTGAATTTGGAAAAAAAGGGAAGACTACGCTCTTTTTAACATTTATTCTCATAGTCGCAGCGATTTCAATAACCTATGGTTTTGCGACCAGGCCAGAATGGGGTATTTCAAAAATCAGGGCTACACCCTCATGGACTACAATATGCGCCGGGATAAGTTTCATTGTCTTTGGCATACTTTATGTGATTTCTGATATTCTTAAGCAAACGAAGTGGGCGTCATTCATAGCTCCCGCAGGAACAAGTACACTTACATGTTATCTTGTCCCATACCTTTATTATCCAATTATAATGCTGGTTGGCATTTTTCTTCCGGACTTTCTAAAAACCGGGTATGTCGGCATCATCAAATCACTTTTCTTTGCATATCTTATTATTTTCATAACCGGAATGTTGGGAAAAATTCATATTAAACTGAAAGTTTAAAAATGGCAGTAATCCAGGTTTCCTGATGCAGGTCATTGTTTATTGGCGCTTCTATGAGCTAACTTTATTAAAAAAGTTATTAATATGGATTCAAGCACCGTCCCCCCACTCCGGAAGTATCTTTTCACTTTTCTCAGAATAGCTATTGGATGGCATTTCCTCTACGAGGGTATTGCTAAAATATTTACTCCAAACTGGTCATCGGCGTCATATCTATTGAATTCCAGTGGGCCTTTAGGAAGTATTTTCAGAGCTATGGCTGAAAATCAGTTTGTGGTCTATCTCGTGGATTATGCAAATATCTTCGGATTGATCATCATTGGATTTGCGTTGTTTATTGGTATTTATTCCAGGATTGCAGCGATTGCAGGGGCGGCACTTTTATTTCTTTTTTATATTTCTAATCCTCCTTTTACCGTCAATCCAATCGGATATGGTGTTGAAGGTCATTATCTGATAGTTAATAAAAATTTATTGGAATTAATCACTTTGGTAGTATTGGCTGCCCTGCCCAAAACATGGTTTTATAGCCTTGAAAATATTTGGCAGAGTAAGCCCGAAGCCAACATAACCAATGTAGCAGAGGTGCCCAGGAAGGAAAATCATTATCTGAACCCGAAAGCAATCGATCGCAGAAATCTTATTAAGAATTTAATCTCTATTCCATTGCTTGGTGGGTTTGTTTACAGTGTTGCCAGGAATTGTGGATGGGGAAGTCACGAGGAAAAGCACCTTCGAAATCAGGTGAACGGAACTGATGGATATTCCGGAGCAACTGTCAAGGCTGTCAGACAACTTGACATTTCTGAGCTTAAGAAGCCTATATCCTCAGGAATGATCAAGGGCCGGGAGCTGGGCAGGCTTATTTGCGGAGGCAACTTAATTAGCGGTTTCGCCCACAGCCGCGATCTGATTTATGTTTCAAATTTCTTGAAGAATTATTTTACAACGGAAAAAGTCATTGACACATTCAAACTTTGTGAAGCCAGTGGCATTAATACAACTGCAATTGGAGCGAAGAAGATGGAAATGAGCATTTTACAAAAATACTGGAAACAGGGCGGTAAAATTCAATGGCTGGCTCCTGTATATCCCGAGGAGAAGGATTATAAATCCATCATTGACCTGGCCACTGACAACGGAGCTATGGGCGTAATGCTCATTGGGAATCTCGGTGACAAATGGGCGCGGGAAGGCAAATTTGACTTAATCAATAACGTGGTTGAATATGCAAAAAGCAAAGGTGTGATCGCCGGAGTCGCCGGGCATGAATTGGTTACATTCCAGGGTTTGGAAGAAAATAGAATCGAGGCTGATTTTTATATGAAAACGCTTCACGATACTTCCTACTGGTCGTGGAGAGATAATGAACCAAAGGAAAAGATGATTATTGACAATTATGCAGTTGACAATTACTGGGCCAGTAAGCCACAGGAAACGGTCGATTTTATGGAAAGCCTCAGCAAGCCATGGATCGCATTTAAAGTACTGGCTGCCGGAGCATTTCATCCTAAACAAGGATTCAAGTTTGTCTTTGAAAACGGCGCAGATTTTGCCTGTGTAGGCATGTTTGATTTCCAGGTTGTAGAAGATGCTAATATATTAAACGAAATTTTGGACGATGGGCAATTCATGCGCAAGAGAAACTGGATGGCGTAGTAATGATATATTAATCAAAAAATCATCCTTTCTAATGAATTTGAAAGCTGAAAACTCATGGATATGTTCGATAAACCCGGATTGTATATACTGGTTTGCTATAGATTGATCTAATTTGAGGGTGTAGAAAAATTCTACCCTCGGTGGAATTTATTCGAGTGATATATTTGAATTTGTAGGACTGGAAGTTCGAAGATTTCCGAAATTATAATATGTTTGCAGCGATCCTTTGGGGCTCTACAAATAGCCGGGCAATAGTCAGCAATAAAGAAATGAAACAATTTATTTCAATACTAATTCTCATTTTGCTATGGACTCAAGTTTACTCTCAGCAAAGACTTGATAGAATTCAAACTCTTAAAATAAATGATCTCGATCTGGATTGCACGATAAATGACTTTATACATAACTTCGGGGAACCAGATGTGATTAAAAATGAGTACAGTGAACTTGATGGTATAATGCAAGTGAAATTAAATTATGGTAATTCTCATTTTACTTTTGTTGAAAATATTCTGTTTTATTTCGAAATAAAAAATAGCAATTTTGAATTATCTCCATATGGATTCTGTGTAAATGAAACAAATATTGATACTGCAAAGAAGTTCTTTCCAAATTCATTTAAGGCAAAAGAAGAGTATGACAATGGGTGTCTTATTAGATTTGTGTTAATTGATTATTATACAGTAACTCTTGATTTCAGGAATAATGTGTTATCAGAGATTTATTGCGCTGATTATTAATTTTTCCCCTCCCCCGCTGGCCCTGGCGCAAGTCTATGACTTGGGACAAGGAGCAATTGTATTTCGGAAACCGCCGCTTGGTCTAGAATTTTTCTACACCTTACTATTATTGAAAAATGCAGTTTGATAGGTTTTGTAATCCAATGTAGTCTAGATAAGAAGATAATTGTCTTACCTCACCCTCTCCTGAGAGGGATAATAGGCGCTTAACTAAAACGACATTGATTTGTAATCCGGCAAACGAACCGAAGATTATAAATTGAAGATAAAGAATCAACGACTACTAACAACGCTCCATTACATCATCTGTTTATATTTGTATTTTCGCTACTTAAAACGAAATATGAAAGACAATTCCCAGCTGGTTTCTATCATCATGGCAGTAAAAGATACGGAGCCCTATCTGCCAGATTGCCTGGATTCCATTATTAATCAGACTTATAACAATTGGGAGCTTATAGCTGTAAATGATCATTCTACAGATCGAACACCACTAATACTAAAAAGTTATGCAGAAAAAGATCCGAGGATTAGGGTATTTCACAGCGAGCGTCATTTACTCATCCCCACCCTAAAGGAAGGATACAAACATGTAAAAGGTACACTTATAAACCGGATGGATTCTGATGATAAAATGCCTGATTATAAATTACAGCTCCTTGTGAATGAGTGGAATAAATATGGAAGAGGTCATGTAATTGCCGGAGGGACAGAGCATTTTGTGGATAAAGGTGAGGTAGGTGACGGCTTCAGACGATATGAAAAATGGCTGAATGAAGTCGCAAAAAGAGGTTTGCATTATGAGGAAATTTACAAGGAATGTGTAATTCCCTCACATAGCTGGATCATTCATCGCGAAGATTTTGATCGTGTCGGGGCCTTTGACCCGGAGGTATATCCTGAAGATTATGATCTTTGCTTCAGGTTTTACAGTAATGGCCTGAAGATCATTGGAGTGGATAAAGTGCTGCACTACTGGCGCGATCGGTCGGACCGCATTTCCCGTACATGGGATTGTTATAAAGATAATCGGTATTTTAGTTTAAAACTCAGATATTTTTACCAATTGAACAGAGATAAAAACAGACCACTTGTTTTATGGGGAGCCGGTAAAAATGGAAAAGATATGTCAAAATTATTGATTGAGAAAGATGATGCTTTCCATTGGGTTTGCGACAATCAGAAAAAAACAGGGAAGCATATATATGGGGTTATCATGGAGCATTTAGATATTATTCCAACCCTGGATAATCCACAGATCATGATTGTTGTCACTTCACCGAAAGATAAAATAGAAATAAAACAACAACTGTCTGAATGGAGTAAAAATCCGGTGAAGGACTATTGGTTTTTTCTATAATTTTTCAAAAAATGATACTTATTCACACACCTTAAAGAATAGAATTCCTTTCTTTTCTTACCCAAATATTATCATGTTAACAATTATTTACTCAGCATGAAACTCTATTTCTAATAGTTAGGATTTTACCCTGATTTTTAGTACTTTTCTATCCCATTATTAGCCATTCCTTTTAATCAATTTTTCATTTTTAAAATTTGTTGTCATGACTATATTAAAAAAGAAACTTGCAAAAAAAATCGAGGAGTGGAGACCCAGAACAAAAAAACTCCTTAAAGAGTACAGTGATGTTAAAATCGGTGATGTCACCATTGCGCAGGCCTTGGGTGGTATGCGCGGCGTAAAATGCCTGGTGACAGACATATCGTATCTTGACCCTTTTGAAGGGATCAGGTTCAGGGGATATACCATTCCCGAAGTATTAGAAAAATTGCCCAAACCTCCGGATGCAGAAGTTCCGTATGTTGAAGGATTTTTATATCTATTACTTACGGGAGATATTCCCACAAAAAAGGAAGTAATAGATGTGCATAATGAGATGGTTCAGCGCAGAAATGTTCCTGATTATGTTTACAAAGTGATGGATGACCTTGTAGAATGTCATCCGATGGTGATGTTTTCTGCAGCGGTTGTCTCAATGGAAAAAGAGTCGATATTCACTCCTAAATATAAAAACGGAGAAGTGAACAAATTGAATATGTGGGAATCAACCTTTGATGATGCTATGAATCTCCTTCCGAAGCTGCCCAGGATTGCATCTTATATTTATCGTAAGAAGTATAAAAAAGGCGATATTATTTATGGTGATCCAAAGCTGGATTGGGGAGGAAATTTTGCCAAAATGATGGGTATCGGGAAGCCATATGATGACCTTGCAAGGTTGTATTTCATATTGCACAGCGACCATGAAAGCGGCAACGTGAGTGCCCATACAGGTCACCTGGTTGCCAGCGCTCTTTCCGATGTGTATTATTCTATTTCTTCCATGTTGAATGGCCTCGCAGGACCACTTCATGGACTGGCAAATGAAATGGTATTGCGTTGGATCCAGGATGTCATGAAGAAAATGGACAATAAGGTCCCAACGCATCAGGAAATGAAACAATTTGTTTGGGATACATTACGGTCAGGCCAGGTAATCCCCGGATATGGACATGCTGTCTTGAGAAAGACAGATCCAAGGTACAAGGCTCAACGTGATTTTTGTATTCAGCATCTGCCCGACGATCCGATCTTCCAATATGTGAGCGTTTTGTATGATGTCGCGCCCGATATCCTGAAAGAACATGGAAAAGCAAAAAATCCATGGCCTAACGTGGATGCACAATCAGGCGTAATCCAGTGGCATTACGGAGTAACAGAATATGATTTCTATACCGTGATGTTTGGAATGGGTAGGTCTATCGGTGTGCTTTCCAATATTATTTGGGATCGTGCACTGGGCTATCCTATAGAACGGCCAAAATCTATAACTACGCAAATGCTTGAAGATTATGCTCTTCAGGCAGACCAGGAAAAATTGGCACATTTAGTGTAGTTTGTATAGCCAAATATACACATCCATGAGATTCTGCGCAGGTGAATATTATTCCCTGCGCAGTTTTATTTTGCAAAAACTAAACATTTGATTCCAATACTTAAAGAAATCCGGAAAGTCAATCGCGCTATTTAATCAGAATTTTATTACTAAAAACCGCTTGACTGGCCTATGAAATAATAGATATCCAAACCGAATATGGATAGAATTTCATATTTTAGTTGTTTGGTTTAAAGATAAAAAATGGGCACAAAAGGGAATAAACTATCAAATCTAAATTCGAAGCGGAAGGAACTCATCAGCATGGAAAAATGCCCTATTTTTCATTGCCGGAAAATTTGCTGAATGATCATGAAAAACTGATTCTATGGGCAAGAGAATCAATTCACATTTCTAAATAGAATACAAAGCATACTTTTAATTAATCTATATTTCTTACCTAAATCACACTATTCAATGAATTACAGAACACTCGGAAAAACCGGATTCAACATTTCAGAAATTTCTCTTGGCACATGGCAGGTCGGCGGAAAATGGGGATCAGGATTTGACCACAAATTGGCCGATCGGATATTAAATACAGCCTTGGATACCGGCATCAATTTCATAGATACTGCCGATGTTTATGAGGCCGGAGAAAGTGAAACTGCTGTCGGAAAAGTTGTTAAAAACTCCAGAGATAGAATTTATGTGGCAACAAAATGCGGCCGCCAAATCAATCCACACATCGATGAAGGATATACGCCGCAAGTTCTGCGAAAATATGTAGAAGATTCATTAAAGCGTTTGCAAATGGATTGTCTGGATTTAGTTCAGTTACACTGCCCTCCTACCCAGGTATATTATCGTTCGGAAATTTTTGGGGAATTTGAAAAGCTGAAAGCTGAAGGTAAAATACTCAATTTGGGAGTTAGTGTGCAAAAAGTAGAAGAAGCCCTGAAGGCCATCGAATTCGATAATGTATCTACGGTTCAGATTATTTATAATATTTTCAGGCAGCGACCGCATGAATACTTTTTCAAACGTGCAGCTGAAAAGAATGTGGGCATTATCGTTCGCGTGCCATTGGCAAGTGGATTGCTCTCCGGCAAATATTCACTAAATACAAAATTTGAAGAAGCTGACCATCGCTTCAATAATCGAAATGGGAAATATTTTGATAAAGGGGAAACCTTTGCCGGCATTCCCTTTGAAACAGGGATTGATGCAGTAGAAAAAATAAAAAGACAAACACAAGACCCTGAACAATTGGCAATAATCGCTTTGAAATGGATATTGATGAAACAAGAGGTGAGCTGTATTATTCCCGGAGCTTCTAAAACAGAACAAGTGAAATCAAATGTAAGGGCATCATCCTATCCAAATCTGGAGGAAAAGCTTTTATCTGAAATTGATAATATTTACAGGCAAGATATCAAAGGTTATGTACACCAATGCTGGTGAAACAGTCACCCCACATGAACAACGTGATTGTATCGCCATCAACACTGATTTCTATTTTATCATAAAAGCTATCTTCAAATACTACAATTTTTTTACTTAACAATATATTATGAAAAAGACATTATTAACCAGCATTTCAATTCTCATGCTTTCTTTTGGTTGCCAAACACAAGAACAATCCGGTGTGAAAGAGGTATTTTCAGAAGGGTCACCTGGGGCAGCAGGTTTAATTCCTGAACGCCTCAATCGAATTGACCAAGCCATCGAGGCAGCAATTAAAAACGGTGAAGTTGCAGGAACTGTGGCTATCATCGCAAAAGATGGAGTGATAGCTTATCACAAGGCTTTCGGAAAATCGGATATGGAAACAGGTAAAGAAATGAACACATCCAATTTATTTCGGATAGCAAGTATGAGCAAACTCATGACCACTGTAGGGGCATTAATCCTTTTCGAAAAAGGCTATTATGATCTGGATACAAAGCTTAGTGACATTCTTCCTGAATTCCAGGATCCTGATGTCCTGAAAGGTTGGGATGAAAAGAGTAAAACATTTATCACCACTAAAGCCAAATCTCCAATCAGAATGAAGCATGTATTCACGCATACATCCGGAATTGGATACCCCGGCTCAAACCCTATTGGGCGGGAAGGTTATATGGAGGCAGAAATTCAAAGCGGATGGCCAAATATGGAAATAACACTTGAGGAAAATATCAAAAGATTGGCCGCTTTACCTTTGGCGCATGAACCAGGAGAAAAATGGACTTATGGAATGGGGATGGATGTGCTTGGTAGGGTGATTGAAGTTCTTGATGGGAGACCTTTTGCTCAATTTATGGAAGAAGAAGTATTCGAACCTCTTGAACTTAAGGACACTGGTTTTGAGGTCTCTGAAAAAGACTGGAATAGAGTAGCCCAGGTTTACACAACGGACGATGCAGGTAAATTAGTAGTTTATACCCAGGAAACATTTGATAAATTATCACCTAACAATTATAAAAACTGGTGGAAAAAAGATGCCAATATTATTGCCAATGGTGGTGCGGGGATAATTACAACTGCATACGATTATGCCCGATTTTTACAAATGTTGGTAAATGATGGTGAGCTTAATAGCGTAAGAATATTAGGAAGAAAAACTGTCGAACTTTTACGAAGGCCACTATTCAAACCCTATGAAGATGAAAGTACTGATTTTGGATTGTCCGTTTATGTTATTTCCAATATGTCTGAGGCCTATAGTCCAAAGTCAATCGGCACCTATGGCTGGGGAGGATATTTTTTTACCAGTTTTTGGATTGACCCTCAGGAAAAGTTGGTCGCTGTGATTATGAACCAGGTAAATCCTTCCAAATCCAATCTAAACAATAAATTTGTAACATTGACATATAGTGCAATTGAATAGATTTAGGTTTTTTTGAAATATACCATTTCTCTAAAGCATATAAACTCCTACAGGTCTAGCTTTCAACCCTGCTCTGTCAAATTGGGGTAATTATTGACAGTTATTTTTAATTCACTCAATAGTGCCCAAATAGCGTAGAGGCAATCAATTGATTGATAGTATAGGCTATCTGCAAGCTCAGGAAGTATTATTAGTGCTTTGATTGATGCCCGGGGTTATTCCCAAATTATCAGAAATAGCACACTAGGGGACTTTGGTAACCTCAAAAACCACCTTCCCCCAATGCACCCCTCTGAACATAGGCATATAAGTCTTTGTCTCGTATTTACCCAATAGTTCGAATTGATGCCCCGGAGGGCAACTTTCAGAAATTTTTATCACCGAACTCATAGTAATCCCATCTTCTTTCCATTTTCCCGGCAAAGCCTCATCATTAAGCCGTTCGGAAATAATATATGGATCATCATAGTAAAGCTGAAGCCGATGATTACCGTGGTAAATCATAATTTCTTCACCGGGTGAAATCCGACCATCGCCATTACCAATTCCAAATACAGAGTCCTTTACCATCAGTCCGTCATCCACATTTAAACTATCAAATGGAGCCACATCAAAAAATACAGGAAACACCAAATCATTTTCAAAAACCAGTGTATCATAAGCTATACCCACCTTGAATCTGACTTCAGCAGGTGATCCGTCATTTGTTGGAAGTTTGTCACAACGTATTCGAATAGGTTTCAAATCAATAAGCCTTTCCTGAGATATTGTGAAGGTTGTTGTTGAATCAAGAACTGATATCATACTATCAGAAGACTGGATAGACAGTTCAATTTCCATGGTTTTGGAAGGCAATTCACCCAGGTTAATCATTTCTAGTGTAATCGTATTTTCCTGGCCGACCCTCAGCATTTTTTGGTTTTTATTAATCCTATAGTCTATCACTCTGACAATGGGATTATCTCCAGATCTATAAATTCCTATTTCATGTTCCGAATCAGTAAATTCAAAACTAAGTCTGCCTGACAAGTCAGCTTTTTGGATGGTTGCATCAAATGATTTGTTACTATTATTAAAGTCCAGAATATGGTAAGCTACGTTGGGTTCATAGATGGCTGCGGTAGAAATTTTAGTGGCAAAATCCATACTTGGTCCATTCGGCAACCAAGCCTTGGTATAATACCCAAAACCAAATGGAGTCACATTTTTGAGATAAATAAACCCCGGGGTTTTCTTTTCACTCTCCACCTGGTAATCCCACACATTAAAATTTGCATATAAGTCGTAGTGCGACCATTGCTTTTTGAGAGGCATTGGGTTTTTAAAGCCATCAGTCACAAATTTCATCGCTTTTTCAAAGACCATTGTTTCTCCAGGATCATCTATTTCATGAACTCCTTCAAATTCCCAATATTCAAAACTCAGATCCCCGTCCCATTCAGCTCCATTTTTAACTTCCCTGTTCAATGCGCTCAACTCTCCGTCAGAACTATTGTGCAACCTTATTCTAACATCTCTAAGATTTTCAAAAGTATATTTAAGTGGGTATAGGGTATAGTCATCCGGATATCCAACATAGAACTCAACACTTCCCGAAAGATCTGTCGCACTACTTACCAATTGAGGGTATTTCCCCGAAAGGAAAAAAGACATAAACCCACCCATGCTAAAGCCTATGATAGCTCTTGAATTTCGGTCAGTCTTCGTTCGATACACACTATCGATATGCGACACTAATTCAGGAAAATAGTCCTTTATCTGGACTTGATAGTTCATGTGTTGATGATAGCCAATATTGTAGGGCCGGGGTTCAGACTCTTCCATATTACCATCCATCATTACGAGAATAACCTGGTATTTATCCACTAGCTTACCCAGCATTTCAAATTCAATCTTAGCGCCGGATTTAAATGCCCGTCCACCCCATCCATGAAAATAGTAGATAACAGGATAATTTTGGCCAGACTTTTCATATCCTTCCGGAAAGTAAATTCGATATGTTCTTTCTCTATTAAAGACCTTGCTGAAATATTCAATATCTTGATAAATTTGTGATTTATCCTGAGTTGAGCATGAGACTGAAACCAAGAATATTATTATAAGTACGAAAGAATACGAGTATATTTTTTGAATTTTTATTTTCATCTTATTGCTGGTTTTCCCATTTTGAAAGCTCACTAATTGTTTGAAAGTAATCCGGTTTAATTTTTTTATAAACTGATTTCGTCCATTGGTATGTTTCCGGTAATTCACCTATTCCTACAAATTTTGTAGGCAAAAGAGAACCTGCTACCTGGGCCAAATCGGTGATCCGCAAGCAGTTTAACATCTCAATGGCCTCGCCCCTTCCATCTGGCTGACTACCCATATTCTGGCTCATCGGCGGATTTTTAATAATTATCGTATTGATTTTTTCATCCAATAGAGATGCATATAGCGCAATAGCAGCCATTTCACCTTGAGATGCCAGACTGATATTATTTTCTTCTACCCCGGGTAGGAACCTCAGGGCCTCCAGGCATCGTAGCACATCGTAAACTCGCATGGAGGCGACTGTGCGTCCGGTCCATGCTGCAGCCCGACGAATATGCCATTGTAGTTCGGGCGCCCAACCGGTTTCTCCTATACCCCGGGCCTCAAAATAGACGATACTTATATTTTCATCTATCCCCTCAATAAATTTTTCTGAAGCTTTACGATTTTCGCCGGGATTTCTCAATACCAAAAGAATGGGTTGTGGTTTTTCTCTAGGCTGATTCCAATGAATGGTAAATTTTAAACGCCATCCTTTTTCTGATACAAAACTGAATTTCTGGACGCCGAATATTGCCTCTTCATCCGTCCTGTATTCTAATTTCATGTCCAGGGGTTCCGGCACAGCGGGGAAGGCACTGAAAGTTCTGGTATTTAAAAAATTAACTACCTCAGACCGGTAGGCTTTTAATTGATCTTCAGTTTCAATTTGAGGAGGTTGAGCTTGTTTTAGAAATGAATCCTGAATGGTAGTAGTTCGATCATTTTCCAGTGCCCCGTGTATATATACTCGTAATTCATCTTCAGACAGTTGTGATTCCGGAGACTTATCTATATCTCCAATTTGATCCGGAGAAATCTGCTCTCCCATCAGGTGTTTTATAAAAAAAGAAAATATTTGTGGCCGCAATGTGCCACGATTTCCATGCCCACCATCCGCTTCAATCACGGACAAGTTTTTGGAAGCACCGTAAAGCGTATAAACTTTCCCTACGTCTTCATATAACCTTCTAACAGACTCAATGGCAAAGAGCGCATCGCGATTAGGAGCGGCTATCATAAGTGGCCGGGGAGCAATCAGCGCTCCAATATCTGCAAAATCTCTCTGATAGGTGTTTACCGGTACCATGCAGTCACATTGATCATCAATGGTTCTTTGTTGAATTTCAGCTTCCAGTGTTTCCCCTCCTGCAGCGGGAGCAGCCGCTTTAATACGCGGATCGGCGGCAGCCAGGTACCAACTTTGTGATCCTCCACCGGAAGCTCCGGTTACTCCTAACCTTTCTTTGTCAACCTCAGGTAATTGGCTTAACAAATCCAAACCGCGAATACCATTCCATAATTCCACCCCGCCAGGAGTATATCCCCGACTATACCAATGAAACCAACCCCTTTGATTAGCTCCCCAATGTTCTCCAAGTACTTCTCCCCATTGGATTGTTTCAATAATCAGACAAACAAAGCCCAATTGAGCAAATTTCCGGGCAAGGCCCTGGTAGTAAACTTTTTGATTGCGTGCATGACCACATACATACAATATAGCCGGTACAGGATTTGTGATCCCATCCGGGACATAGAGGTTGGCAGGAACATATAAATCCGGCAGGGATTCATAATAGATTTTTTCTATCCTATACCCCTTTTTCCGGATAGTACCTACTTTTTTTACATTTAGTGGAGGCCGGTCGCCAGTCATCGGTACATCGTAGAGGCTCATCATCTCTAAAAATTCCCGATAGCGTTGATCGCGAACACTCTGCCAATCTTTAAGCGTTTCGATTCCATCAAAAAACTGATCGGTCACTTCCTTGGCGGATGTTACCAGATAATCACGGATGTTGTTGGATTGATCTTGAACGGGGCAATAGGAAAAAGGTATCTCTTGTGAATTACCAGGTATTGAAAATAAAAGTATTATTCCGATAATTATTGAGAAAAGAGAAATTATCCTTTCTTTGATGATTTGTGTTGTACTGATCCGGCTAAAATATTTTCTTACCGAATCACCTTGCTTTCTGACACAATTTTCCATTAGCGGTCAAAATGAATTAAGTGAATTTAAAATAATTAATATTACTATTTAAAGCCTGTCCATAAAGTCGATAAAGTTCAAAAAAAATAATGCCTTTTTAAATATACCCACCCTGCGCCCCTCCAAGGAGGGGAATATAGGTATTAATTTTTTTGAATTTACGAACAATCATAGTTTATAGACAGGCTCTATTTAGAACTTTTAGAAATAGCTTTTGCGTTCTCACGATAATGATCAAGAACCGCCATTCCTAATGGTTCATCCCATTGCATTTGCATTATATCATCTTTTGCCCGCCAATATCCAGGGTCAATACCAATTTTCGCAGATTTAGGATCATTCCACTCAGCTTGCAAAATGCCATCTTTGACTATCCAATATCGTGGGGTGACGGCATTGGCCAGTGGCACTATGTCGCATTCAAATAAACCCGAAACTCCATATCTTTTGTAAAGCACGTTTTGAGACTCAATTCGTGAGCTGTTCTGATTTTCCGTACTTCCCAGTTTAGCCAATTTATTGTAAATGCTATCGCGGGCAGCTTGATTGCCTTTAGCTGCCCAATATGCAGCTGCCATCGATTCACGATGCCAATACCCATAATCGTCAGGCTGATGATTTTCATCGACTCTCCACCAATCCATAATTGCCTGCCTGATATTAGAATCATCCTCATCCTGAAGATAAAGTCCATAGCCAAAGTAATAGGTATTATCCCGCCATATATCTGCGGGTTTCGTTATCCGGTCAACAGCAGAGGCCCTAAAATTTTCTGCTTCGTTTTTTGCCCGTTCATATCCGGGAATACTGCCAAAAATTTTTAATCCTACAAAAGCACCCCCTTTCAACTGATCTATATCTTCATTCCCCCATATATTCCATGATGAACGGATTTCATCAATAACCTCATACGTTCTCCAATCACCGGTCAGATTCCAATGGAGGTAATGCCCCAACCAATTGGAGCCATAGCCATCCCAGGCTACACCACCAGATCTGTCACTTTCATCTCTTGGGGTAATGCCCCAATAGGCTGAGTGCCGCCTGCCATATCCAATAAAACGGCTGTCTTCACTATTGTAATGTTTTATCAAAGCATCGCGTACAAACTTCAGATGGGCCGAAGCCGCTTTCCAATACCGGTATTCCCCAGTACGCAGATATTGCATAAACATTCGGTAGCTGATCATGGTATTACCCCGTCTCCATCCGTCATAGTCATCGGGTCTGCGAGAAAAGCCCCAGGTGCCTAATGCTCTATTTCCCTTGTGGTAAGCATACATAAACATTAAGTCACCATAATTCAACATGCCCAACCAGCCAAACTCTGTCATGGATCGCTCGATAAAAGCTGTACCGGTAGCCAGCAATGCTTCAGTTTTTGGGAATTCGGAATCATCAAAAGGCATAATCATGCCCGCAGCCTTTGTGCCTTTGTAACTGTACCATTCCGGGTTTGCATAAGGTTGAGGCGTGTCGTCTGCTTTTGCAGCAAATACTTCACTTTGGTTTTCTTCACCTGGTCCGTGAAACGAATAGAAAATATCGTGAGTGAAACTAACACCCTGCATCCCATACGGCCATCCCGAAGCTCGCAGATCTAATACCAAATTGCCATGATCAGGCCACATCCATGCGTTAAGTGAGTTCTCGTTAGCATTATAAGATAGTTCTTTTGGATATTTATATGCCATATCTTTCATTGACATAGTGACACCAAATTTTTCCGAACTGACATCTATCCACCCACCCGTTTTCTCAGTTCCGGTAATATTTTGATTTCCAGCTTTTACTTCCCAATTCAATGGAAAGCTTTTATACTCAAGATGAAAAACATCATGTGGACCAGTATTAAATAAATAAGCGTTGTCCTTCTTAATTAGTGATACCTGCTTTGTCAACCCCGAGGCTTTAAATTTTGGAGGTGTATCAAAAGCCAAAGGAAGTTTTAATCCTATGCGCCTGATATTTGTTGTCTGTGGGTTTCCTCTAAACATAAAATTGTGCTGAATACGAATAAACGGCTTTCCCGTATAGGCGTGAATCCATATCGTATAATCGCTGTCATCGTTGGCAGAACCGAGACGGCCTTTCAATTTTATTACAGTTCTCAGGGGCCCATGTTCTACAACTACAGCTTTGTACAAACCATCGCTAGCATATTTTCTTGTCTCCGCACCTCCTCCCTCTGGTCGAATCCAGCGTGAGCCACCTTTCACAGTGGGCAACTCATTCTTGATTGGTCGTGATGTACCAGAATTTAAATTTCGGATAGCATACGGAATGGTAGGACGATCTGGGTAATTGGCCTGTACGTCAAGAAAATGATCCTGTCCACTACTTGTTTTTACAATCTGTTCATCAGGTTCGTATGTTCCGTTTTTGTTGAGGTCTAACCATACCTGATCCAGAAAACTGAAATGTTGCTTACTTATTCTAAACTTTAAAACACCGGTATCTACAATAATTTCCTTATCTGTTTCCGTAAGGACATTGCCACCGATAGAAGGTGTTGCGGATAGTATTACCTGATGGGCGGTTTTACCATTTGCACTAATATGGGCTTGATAATCGATTAGTGCCCATTTAATTGATCCATCACTCCAACGCGAAAGAATTCTTGTCTGTGATGGGAACCCTTTTATTCCAATTTTATCGACCTCACTTACGGCGCCCTTTGGAAAAGGAATTCCTCCGGTAACAGGCCACATTTCTCTATCAAAACCGGAATGATCCTCCACGTATATAGTTGGCAGTGCCGGATTTAGATTGATTTTTTGTTTATCCTGGGTTGAGCATGAGACTAAAACGAAGAATAATATTAACAGTAATAAAGAGTTCAAGTGTTTTTTATAAGTTAAAACTATCTCCATAATCATTCGCTTAGTATGTATAAAGTTATTCATCTTTTACATAAATCAATTCTTATTCCATGACTTTCAAAGTCTATTTACTCTTGAGCGGAAGGGTCAATATTTTTTAGATACTGGTTATTCTCCCCGGGGAAATAGTTATACTCTTCCTCCAAACCAAAGATGTCAATAGCTCCCTTATTTGGTTTTGGCTTGAAGTCATGTGTCGCATAATATTTTGTGCTGTCCCAAATGATTTTCTGACCTAAAACCCGTGGATCTTTATTCTTCAACAAATAATTATTCAGTTGATCTGCAAGTTTATGTTTAATCTCAATATAGCTTTCATTCAATGCAATATTATTCATTAGATCCGGATCATTTTTTAAATCGTATAATTCTTCTGCCGGACGCTTATTAAAAGCCACTTCAAACAATTTATCGATTCCCGGCTCGTGTTGATTTGCCAGAATGTAATTCTTTGTAGGAGATGGGTAGTGTAGCATGTGAGCATCAACATCACCATATAAAGGCGGATCACCGGCAGGCCACCTGTCCGGTTCATAATTTTTGATATAAAGATAATCATATGTCCTGATGGCTCTTCCCGGATATCCCACACCATTTAACCGGCACAATGCATGTCTTTCTCTGGCGGTAATTATAAAATTCCTTTCCGGCTCTATGCAACCCGATTCCTTCGAGAATAGGATATTGGTTAAACTTTTAGCTGTCATTTCTGCGGGAATATCAAGATCATTGATCTCCAGGAAGGTTGGGGCAAGGTCATTCAAATTCATAAAGTCATCAACTGTCCTGCCTCCCGGGATATGACCATTCCAATAAAATATCATCGGAATTTGGGTTCCAAAGTCATACAAGTTGGCCAGGCCTCTTGGCATTTGCCAACCATTATCACCACAGATCACAATAAGCGTATTATCCCATTGACCCGATTCCTTCAAAGACTCTAAAATTTCACCAACTTCATCATCAAAATCCTGAACTTCTAAATAATAATCAAGGATATCGCCTCTGGTTATATCGTTATCAGGAAGATAAGTGGGCACAATGACTTTGCTTTTATCCATACCCGATTGCTCACCTGACCCTACATCATAAGGTCTGTGAGGATTGATGCTGCTGAACCAAAAAGTCCACGGTTTGCCTTCGGCATTAGAACTCATAAATTCATCAAAAGACTTATACTGTTTGCCTCCATGATCAATTTCTCTACCACTGTCTTCAAAGCTACCCGGCCCCCAGCCTTTTCCTTTTATTCCCACAAGATAGCCTGCTTCTCGCAGGAGGTCGGTATAAATCGGGAATTTATTGGGTAAAATTCCCCAAAGATTTGCGCCTTCTTCCAGTCTCCAAATATCTTGCCCTGTAAGCATACCGGCACGGGCGGGAGTACACGATGGCGATGCGCAAAATGCATGTGTGAACTTTACTCCTTCATTTGCTATTTTATCAATATTGGGTGTTTTCACAACCGGATCGCCATAAGCTCCAAGGTGATTCCATGAGTGGTTATCAGACATAAGCAACAGAATATTAGGACGTGTTGGCTTATTTTCTTCTTTCCTCGTTTGGCACGAATTAATAAAAAAGGGCATTGACAGCGTAAGAAATAGAATTACAAAATAATGCCTGAAAATTCGGATTGATATTTGTTTTTTCATTTGATCAGTAGTTTACTAAATCTGTTTTTTCTTCAATTAATTTGGGGGTTGAAAAATGGGTATCTCGTTTACCTCTTTCTCTTAACTAATTTCACAAGTTGCAAACTTGTATCGTTTTTTACTAAAAGTTATGTGAAGTTTATCTGACGACGGAAGACTAAACTTGCGGCAGGTGGATTGCATTAATTTCCGGGTACAACAGTTATATTTCCCATGGAATACCAGCCATCCTTATTAACCCCTTTAATTGCCAGTTTGACACGCGGATCAAAAGCTACCGGATCGACAATGGCTATTTCCAATTGATATTCACCAACCGGCATATCGTGAGGAATGTACAGCTTTTCATCAAATACAATATCTCCCGGCATCCAGCTACGGATATCCGCACCAGTAGCAATTACTTCAGTTTTATTGTCATTTTTCAATCTTATGGCAAACTTATATTCCTTATAAATGGGTGCCACACCTTTATTCTCCCACCAGGCTGTAATAAAAAGTTGTCCTTGTGGAGTCACTTCTGAAGGATATGTAAATTTCCTGAGCACAAACCGGTAGCCCATTTTCTTCAACCATTCATCTACCAAAGGACTCCACTCTTTGGGGACAGGAGAACTCTTGGCATTAAAGGAAGAAATGTGCCATTTTAGAGCCTGCCCGAAAATATACTTTACGGTCTCTTCGTCATATTTTTGTTTTTCCATCCAATTTAAAAATGTACCACATATTTCCATGGCGACTGGTGCCTTTTTCCAGGCTTCGCTCATTCCGCTTCTCACAATATCCTGTGGATAAACATCGAGCATGTGTGCAAAACCCCATTGAGGGAAAAAGCTCATATCGCCCAGGCAATCGATTCTCCAACCTAAGTGTCGCATTTGTGATCCCTCACCGTTATTTGTGCCATCCGGCCAATAGGCAGCTATATTCGTACCTCTAACCAGAA
Organism: Bacteroidota bacterium; assembly: GCA_024280115.1. Taxonomy (GTDB): domain Bacteria; phylum Bacteroidota; class Bacteroidia; order Cytophagales; family Cyclobacteriaceae; genus JAAUQL01. Next base: position 35,212 of record JAJRQT010000207.1, read on the forward strand.
CTTCGGGGTGGGGTGCATCACCGTTAAGCGGTTGAAAGATCAAGTGTGTTTTCTTGAAATTGTCAAGATAAGCGTTGATAAGCGCCAATCTTGTGAGGTCAGAAAGTAAATGCGTACCATCTCCCTCACCCCAATATCCTATAAAAGCAACATCAACGGCTTCAAGGTCAGGATGTCCGTCGTAGCGTTGCCCCAATGCCGCTATCATGCCTCCAAAATATTTGACATAGGCTGGATTTTCAGGATCCACATTCCATTTTTCAGATTTAATGTTTAATTCCTCTCCTACAATTTCCCGATACCACACGGGTACATCTTTCTTTTCATCACCTTCGTAGGGAGAAATTCGGAGCATCAACGTTTGTCCTCTTTCTGCTGCGGTTTTCAATGCTTTGTCGATCATCTTCCAATTATATACGCCCGGTGCTGTTTCTAAAAAACGCCAGTTGACCCGAAAATAGACCATGGTAGTTTGCGGATGATTATCATTTTTAAGATTCCCGTCAAAGTCTTGATATACTATTGGAAAACCTTCTGTCCAACCCATTCCGGAATTGAGCGTATCTCCATTAAACCGTTGGAATGTTGTAAAGCCAATTCCCGGATTAAGCAGTAGTTCATGACTCTCCACAGGGTAAATTTTTACTGTATTTTCCTGAGCTGCAAGATTGCTTGAAATCAAAAATGTGAGAAACAAAAAATGGAAAGTTTGATTGAATTTTTCTAAATAAATTTTCATAGGGCTTAGTCGGTTATAAATAAATTTTTATAGCTTGATTTAAAGCTTCACATGTTCATTTCTATATAAAAATGTGTCATATTAAATACTGAATAATACCATACCTAAAAGACCTGAAATAGGAATTAATATGGCTGCATTAATCTTATATTTAAAGTTAACAATTAATATTATCACAAAAATCAAAATAGATTGCCAATTGATTTCAATACTTTTTCCTATGGTATAGGAAGCGGCAAATATCAATCCGATCACGGCTGGCCTCAGGCCCATAAAGACAGCATTTACAAGATTGGAATTCTTGAATTTCTCAAGAAAATGACTCCCGGCAATCATCAATATTCCAGCAGGTAAAAATATAGAAACCGTCGCCACAATTGAACCCCAAATACCGGCTACCTTATATCCTATAAATGTAGCACTAATTAGTATTGGCCCCGGGGTTATCTGTCCCATGGCTATACTATCGGCAAACTCTTTTGCGCTTAGCCAATTAAGATTTTGGACTACAGCTTCCTGAATAGCAGGTATAAATACATATCCGCCTCCAAATAATGTGACGCTCATCCCTCCAAAGACAACCATTAGTTTGCGAACATTTACGAAAAACTCATTCAACTCAGCCGGAGCAATCAGAGGAATTAATATTATTCCCATAATGACTGCGCTTAGTGTGAATAGAAAATAATATGGGACGCTTTTCTGCACACCATTCTTCGGAATATTTACAGATTTTTGACTGGGTAAAGGATTGTAATAAAGGAAAAAACCAGCCAGCCCTCCTGCAAAGATTACTCCCAGGGTTATAAAAAAACCACCTATTGAAATCAATAACAGTCCGGATAACATGCATAAAATCCACTGTTTATAATCTGAAATGGATTTTTTGGCCATTCTTACAGCCACAACAACAATGATAGCTACTACTGCCAGCATGATGCCCGAAAATATTTTATCAACCAAAGGAAGTGTGCCGTATTCAAGATAAAACCAGGATAAGCCAAGTACCAAAAAATATGAAGGTAAAATCACCGCCATCATACTTATCAAAGCACCATAAACTCCTTTAAGCTGGTAGCCGATATAAGTTACCACATTAACTGCAAGAGGGCCGGGCAATATTGATGCAAGGCTTATTCCATCTAAAACCGTTTCATTTTTGATTACTTTGTCTTTAGAAACCATCTGATCCTGAATTACCGAAACCATGGCAATAAATCCACCAAAAGAAGTGGCTCCGATTTTTAAAAAATTGAGTAGTAAATATCTCAGTGTAACTTCTTTTTCTGATTTCATGAGTGTTATGTATGCATCTTTATTTCATGGAAACTTGTTTTATTTCTTTTCTCAATTATCGTTAGTGACATTGCGAACGATATTTTTATTGAATAAAATTGAGGTATTGTTATTGGTTTTATTTGGTAATTTATTTATTAAGGTCTCCAACAATTCCTTTTGCGGACACCTTAATTCGATATCATGCTTATTCGCTTTTTCTAATGCTCGGTTTTTTAAGTTATTATTTTGAAGATTAAACTCTTCAATTTCAAATTCCGTAAATTCTGGCGTCCTTTCATAATCTGACGAAACCGAGTAACCCAACTCTTCCAGCTTATCTCCGGCAATACGTTCAAATATTTCAATCTCCTCTCCCGATAATTCTTTCAGATACTTGTTGTAATTATTTTTCATAATCGGATGACTCAGGTTTTTCCACATGTCTCCGCTTTTAGCAGTTGTAATTGATTCTTCTGCATTGAAATACTCCAACATAATCTCATTGAACTGAACATCCAAAAAATCACATAGGTTCACCAATATCGATTTTGGGTTTGTAATGAGATCCTGATATTTTACTTCAAAAAATCTTTCCGAAGGAATATGCCGTTTTACTTCTAAAGCCTGATTCTGATCAAATTTCCATTGTCTGGCAATATGATATACATGTTTTTCTCCAACCACAGCCTTCTTGAACGAGCACGCAACATCACGACCATCTCTATGCAGATAGATATAATATGGTACTAGTCCCGCTGCCTCAAGATCACCATAACGATGCACATTGCTCATACTTTTACAACAGGCATATTCACTGCCGTGTAACTCTGCAAAATATTCATACACAACATATAACAATTCAATTAAGGTATTTGCTTTACAATTTTTTTGGACTTTGGCCCGGTCAAAACTGATTATTTTCCATGGCACCGGATTCAATTCAACCCAGGTACACACATCATTTATAAGAGATTTAAAGTTGGTGTCAACATGCAGATCACTATAAATTGGCAATATGGGATCGAAATTTTCTAAGATATGTGGTGGATGTGGCGCCGAAATTTGGGACAGCTGATTTAACATCATTCTAAGCAAGTTAGAACCTGACCTTTGTGTACCTATAAATTGTATAAATTTCATTTCGTAACATTATCTACGCTCTACAATTTAGCACCTTTCAGCAAACACCTTATAATTATCCGAAAAGTTTTCTGTATCCATCAGCTTACTTACTGATGTAACTTCTCAATGACTGGTCCAGATGTTAAATTTTTATCTTTAAATGCCTAATAATCCGCCGCATATTTTTTAGCCCTAAATACAATATTTCCTTTGCGTTGGGTTCCGTCTCCTTGCTTCAAAATCCCCAACGCTCCTATTGGGTTGATATATTCCCAAACTATATTTTCATTCGAATCAATTTCAAAGAAACGACCATTTTCCCTCAATTTCACTTTGCCAATTGTCAAATTGCTCATTTCTTAATATATGAGAGCGAACAATCGGTTTTTGATTTGTATTTACTTCCTTATCAGGCATAGCGTATATTAAAATATTGAGTGAATTTATACGGGGTTATAATCATTTCTTTGCCAGAGTAATAATCATATATACAGGAAAGCTGGGAATACTCAACTCTGTAACACCTCCATTTTCTTTAAAAGGGATTGTTATTGCACCATTTTCATCAGGTGAAACAGCCATAGCCTTCTTTATTTTTCCCTTATACTGTAAAATGATTCCGGTTGCATTCTGCGTATGATTGTAATTGAAAAGATGGATTACATCGCGTTTACCTTGAGTATCGTGAGAAACTCCTACCCATTCCGGAGCTGTAACAGTGAGTGGCAATTTTTCTCCTGCCACTAAGTAAATAGCCGATTCGAGTTCGTTTGCATTATTGGGCATCATCCATTTGGTAACATAACCAAGTTTTATTTTGCCTTCCGGTCTAATCAGTTCAGGAATGTAGATCACCTTTCCTTTTCCGTATTTAAAAGTAAATGTTCCAGATGATGATACTTTCATATCAACTTCTAAAAGCATCTCTTTTAGTAAATTATCTTTTCTCAGCCTTCGCCAACCGTCATACATACCTGTATTATCCGTGGCAACCAATCCTCCCCCATTCTTCACGAATTTTTTAATCAGCTCAGTTGTTTTATTACTCAAACTTTCCTGATTGGCAAGCACAAGAACATGATAGTTTTCAAGTCCGTGTAACTGCTCATCAAATATTATATCAAAAGGAATTTGTCTTTGTTGCAGGGCTTGTTCAGCCATATTAACTGAAACGTGTGTGTTAATAATGTTATATGCCATAGAGGGATAGCTCCTAAGTACCGCCACCTTTTCTGCCCCTTTCATTTGAGTATATTGTTCTTTATTAGATTGCCAAAAGTGAAGGTATTTTAGTTCCATTTCGTCAAGTTCGCTCCAGCCCAACGAGCCAATGGTTCGATTTAAGGACAGGTTTTCGGCAAAATCATAAGGTGTATGATTATATGACATGATAAAATTATCGGTGGTGCGGCCCAGCTTATAGTTACGAAACTTGCCAATAGCCACTCCATCTTTCCAATCGGCATAGTTTAAGTCTTCAGCCCAAATTACATTGGTATATTGCATCAGATCGCCATGGTTTATGCCATACTCCCATGCCCGGTTACCACCTTCAATACCTCCACTATTAACTTCAATAACAATTTCTTTATTCAGACTACGGGCAAACTGCGAGCACTCTGCCAGCCGGGTTGACATTGTCCAGCACCTGAAATCAATCCATTCCTGTATCATGGGATCATTGACTTCCACCATCTTTCCCGCCTTGTTGGAACCGTTCCACATTGGAGGGAGCGCAAAAGAAACATTGGCAAACCCAAATCTTTCTATTCGCTCAGAGGGTGTGTATTTGTCTTCAAGATATTTCCTGAATGCTGCAATTGTCGCCGGATTAAAACCAGCCTCCGCCGGTTCGTTATAATCAAAATTATCGAAGTGGATAAAATCTGTTTTTACTACTTCTATTGCATAGCGAATAATCTTTTCTTTATAATAATTCACATAATCATCATGGTTAAAGCAAGGCCTGTACCGAAAGGACTGCTGATATCCATAAGTAATCATAATTGGTTTCCCATTAGCATCTATTTGATACCATAAGTCTGTTTTAGCTTCGGGTACTTCGGCAAAAAAGGTTTCATACATCATGGTGTTCCATTGAATGTAAGTATCTACCTTCATGCCATATTTGTGCGCAATCTCAGCAGCTTTTGCCGCCTTGTCCATATGCACTTTTTCGGCTTCAAATCCAAATCCCTTGTAGCAATAGATATGAAAAACAGTTACTCCGGCATCCGCCATTGATTTTATGTACACCTCCGAAGTCTGGTAATCATAATAATCTTTTTGCCATTGGTTAAAGTTTCCATTGTTACGCCTCACCTGAAATATCCATGGCTCATGTGTTGCCCCTCCATCCGCAAAACCGTCTTTTATCCAGGCCGGAGTATAGCGCAATAAATCGTTATTCTCCTGCTGACCCCACGCCTTTAAATCAGGCATAATCATAAAAACAAACATTAAAAAAAATATATGACCATATTGCCTTGTTAGCATGTTAGCATGTTCTATTAAATTATTCATAACTTTTTTTAAAATATATTATCAAATCGTTTTATTAGCGCGTTAGTATGTCCTTTTATAATATTCGTGACTCAATCAGACTTTAATAACAATCTTTCTCTTGTACATCCACCAAATAGGTATAAAAATCAGCCCAAGGCTAAGCAATGAGTAAAGCAACGAGGCATTATAATCGTTAAAAAATGTCGAAAGCACATCCTGGAATATCCATTGTTTAAAACCGGTTTCCTGGGTAAGGTCTGAAAACAGGGTGGACCCTGCGTAGGCAATAAGGGCATTGCGACCAAAGGCGATAAAAAAAGTCAATCGCTTATTAAATTGTAGTACATCAACAAACCAATATAATGTGGCAAAGCATATCAGGGCGATACCAGAAGTGTAAACCGTATAAGATGAGCTCCAGATATTACGGATGATGGGGAAGTAGAAGCCGAAAGCCCAACCAGCCAACATCAACGCATTGCCAGCTATGAGCAGCCTTATAACCTTTGTTTTATTCATCCGATCGGCTGTCGATTAGTAAGCGCCTAGCCAAAACACCAGCCAACCCTGACGGAATTGCCGGTATAGAGGTAAAAATGCCAGTGATATCATAAGTACCACGGCCGTCCCAACTCAGGTGGCCATTAAGGATAAGCCTATCGAACCAGGTGGCAAAATTATGCTCAAGTTCCAAGGTTGCAGGCCCTATGCCCGGTACAGGAACAAAATTCATTAATATATAATAGCCGAGCAAGATAACAGCAAACCAGGCATACTGCATCCTTCTGCTGGCATAAAGAAAAATAAAAGCGCATACTACATAAACGATGGCTATTCTTTGTAATACACCCGGTATTCTGATGTTGGCCAACTCAAAATCCGGCGGGTAATTTAACAGCACACCAATGGCAAAAATTAACAACCCTCTTTTCAGGGTTTTTATCAACAGCTCTTTTTTATCCCCTCCTTTTACCAGGGCACGGGTAAAAACAATAGGGATAGATATCCCAACTATAAAAAGGAAAAAAG
>JAJRQT010000208.1 GCA_024280115.1 Bacteroidota bacterium
ATGGGTAGCTGACCTATGGATAATTGCTGTTCGAATCTTTTTCTCATTTATGAATCTATTTCTATGGTGGTGTCCAAATATGCGAATCTCTGACCGTTAATAGCCTGAATATCTGCATTTTAACTGAAGAAACCTAATAAATAGCGAAAAGATTCACATAAAAAATTGACCTTAATTTATTGATAATCTTTTAGTTACATGATTTAAAAGAGACACTATTTACTCAATTGTGATTTTTATTTTAGCACAAGACAATAAAAAGCCAAAAGAGGCAACGGATTTAGTTGCTGACAGGTAGTTGTGTTTTATGGTTTTTGATATAATAAAGCAGGTAAATAGAACCGAAGAATGCAAGTATTCCTGAAATGGTAAACGATATCACAAAATTATTGGGATTATTGTTATAGCTATAACCGGCTACGACTCCGCCAATGCCAATTCCAGCTTCCAATGCAATGAACATGGTGGCCATGGCCCGGCCGCGATGTTCATCATCTGCAAGATCAATGGTCCATGCAAAAATGGTTGGTGAGCTTAAACCGGCGGCAATACCAAAGAAAAATGAGCTGGTGTAAAACATCCATATTTCCGTTTCAAATCCTATTGTGATCATGGTGATGCCGTAGAGCACGGTGCCAACTAACAGGATTGGTACTCTTCCATAAACGTCACTCAGTTTACCAGCAATCAACCTGACAGCAATTGAAGAAATGGTAAATATGCTGAAAAATATCCCCTTGTTAGCTATGCCTAAATGCTTGCTTAAATCTGGAATCAATGTGAGGATGGTTCCAAAAGAAAAAGCTATTAATGCCATGGTGATTGCTGCTGGAAATGCTCTGGGTTCCAAAATATCTTTTCTCTTAAGTTTTAATAGAGACCATTTAAATCTTTCCTTCACAATAAGAGTTTCCGGCATTTTCATCACTACAACTATAGAAAGGAGTGCAAATCCTGAGGAGCTGTAAAACATCAAGTCATATCCATAATTCATTGCAATCCAGCTACCTATTGCCGGTCCTGCTGCCATTCCAAGGCTCCCAGACATACCCAAAATTCCCATAGCCTCGCCTCGGCGGCTGATTGGTGCGATATCCCCAACATATGCAGAAGTGGCAGTTGGCTTAAACCCCGTGGACATTCCATGGATCAATCGCAATGCGAAGAAACCGAATACTGTGGTCAGTATAGGGTAGAGAAAACCTGCAAATATACAGATGATTACGCCATAAATGATGATGGGTATTCTGCCAATAGTATCTGTAAGCCTGCCGCTGAAAGGTCTTGAAATTCCGGCCATCAAGGTGAATAATGGAATTATAAGGCCTTTATGATTGCCACCACCGAGTGATGTCAGGTAATCTGGAAGCTCAGGAATTATGAGATTGAAGCTGGCAAAAAACAAGAATGAGCTTAAATTAAGCAGCCAGAATTTATAAGTAAATAGCTTGGTATTCTCTTGTATCATGCTGTTAAAAAGAGGAAGGCGCAAAAGTAACTAAATAAAAATGATAACCATCTAAGCCAACAAACTCTTGCGGAAAAAGATTGATGAGAGATTGCTTCTCCACCGGAGCTTTAGCGTAGATGAGATAAAAGATTGATGGGAGATTGAATAAAGATTGATGGGAGATTGCTTGTCTACTGGAGCTTTAGCGTAGATGGGATAAAAGATTGCATGTCCACCGAAGCTTTAGCGTAGATGGGATAAGAGATTGATGGGAGATTGAATAAAGATTGATGAGAGATTGCTTGTCTACTGGAGCTTTAGCGTAGATGGGATAAAAGATTGCATGTCCACCGAAGCTTTAGCGTAGGTGGGATAAAAGATTGAAGGAGATTGATTGATCAATATGTGCATTATGTTAGTGATTCACTAATTGTCCAATACGGGTAAGTACATCCTAAATTTAGTTTCTTCACCCGGAATTGAATCTACCTGTATTTTGCCATCTAGAGCCATTATTGTTTCTTTAACTATGAATAAGCCCAGTCCTGACCCTTTGGACTTTTCTGTGCCGCGGTAAAACATGTTGAATATTTTTTCAATTTGATTCTTTTCAATGCCTGGCCCGTTATCTTTCACATAAATCTTGTATCGTCCATCAACAACCTCAAAACCAATGACCACCTTTGGCTGGAGTTTGGTTGTATCAATATATTTTACGCTGTTATTGATGAGATTGTGTAAAATAACTCTCAAGCGTTGCTTATCTGAAACAATTGTTTGAGAGGGAGATACTTCGACAATAAATTCTATCGAATCCACCGATGGCAGAAAAGCCAACTCGCGAATTACATCATTTACTAAATCATAGAGGTTAAAGTTTTCTTTTTTCACCTTAATCCTACTGTTTCGGGAATATGATATAAGACTTTTAATTACATCTTCCAGCTTGTAAATATTGTTTTCGATATAATCGAGGTATTCTTTTATATTGTTTTTGTCCGGGTCTATTTTTGCAATATTAAGCAATCCCAAAATCGACTTTAGTGGCGCACTAAGATCGTGGGAAGCGCTGTAAACAAACCGGTCGAGTTCAGCTACTGTTTTATTGAGCTGCTTCACAGTTTTTTTCAATTTTCCAGTTCTTCTTTTTACACGCTTTTCGAGACTTGTATTCATTTCAAGCAGTTGATCCTGAGCGGTTTCCAATTCTTTCTTTTGAGTGGACAATTGCTCATTTGTGGTTGTCAATTCCTCGTTTAATTGCAATGTTTCTTCATTGCTATCCCTAAGCTTTGTTGTGAGATTTTCCAGAGTTTCAAGAGATTTTTGGAGTTCAGCCGTCTGTTCAATTTCCTTCTTTCTTAAATCTATCAGGTCATCCTGTATAAGGGATAATGTAGCAGCCAATTGGTGCAGTGGATTTGTTTTTGAAACCGATATATTAGCTTTAGTTGTCTCATTCCAGATCAATGATCCACTGAGATTAATTATTTCTTCAATATCCTTTTTATTGACTTTTATTACTCTTTCTTTTTTATCAGACGGTAATTTTCCACTATTTATAGCCTGAAATGCTTCTTCTACATTATCAACAAAAATAAATTTTTGTTTCACAATGAAGGCGTATAGCCGTATTGCTACCTTAACGGAGCCACTTGCTCCACACACGAATGATTTTTCTGGATTACAGTTATATTTCTTGTTTAGATTATTCAGTAACTCAGCATAAAAGTTACGGGTTTTTACAGGCACATTTGATAGTTTTGAATAATCTGCAACTCGTATATACGATGAATTTGTAAGGGTGCCTTCCTCAAAAAGTTTGTTCATGCATTCGGAAACTTTAATGGGGGTAATCTCCTGAGATATACCCTCAAAAGAGGTATAAAATAGCTTTTGAGGTATTACGCCGTTGATAAGTTTAAAATCATTATCATCAAAGCACCATTCAGGTTTAATTGTAATATCTTCAAAAGATATCTTTTCATAAAGCGAATTACTTTGAAGGATATTAACTGCTTTCTGAACGGCGTCACTATAATCTTTGCAAACAATTATTTTTTTCACAGATGTGTTAACAAGTCTCGGCATCATTCTCAGAATAATACTTAACCAATCTGGGATGTTGCAGATAATAGCCCTCACATAGTCATCTTTGTGCTCACTGAAATATTTTTTCTGAATATCTTTTTGTGAGGGTGTAGGTCTTCCTTTCAAGTCTTTATAATCGCGAATTTCAACAAATGGTTTTTTGATATGGGTGCTCTCAGCGAATTCTTCAATCATCTTGTAATAGCGGGTAACATTGCTATTTTTCATATTCCCCCTATTGTTAGTATAAATAATAGAATCGCCAATTTTCTTCACACTGAAATAATATCCATTCCCAAAATCAATATTGGTAAACTCCTCTAATTCGAGTACCTCTAAACCTGTAGCAGGACAATTATATCTTTTTTCTTTGTTTTCCACTAATTAGATGAACTAATACCCAATGTTATTAATAGACCCATAAAATTAAAATAATTACACGAATTGTATAATAATAATTGAATTCAGATAGGATATTTGAAATCGAACCTGATTTATTGAACGAATTAAGTGTTATTATTTCTTAACAATAGATAAATTAATTTGTTCGTTGATTTTTGCTAAAATGGAAAAGCACTAGGCCATCTTCTTTGATCTGAATTTTTTCTATAATAATCCATCGCAATGTTTAATTTTATAGGGAATAGTCTTACTTTTTACCTTTATAATTTAAATTATAAGTTTATCTCCATGAAATTCAATAAGTATTTTTTTATAGTTTTTATCATACTCATAAGCTGCTCTGAGAATATTTCATTTGATCCGACTGTTTATGTTGACCCTCAAATTGGGTCGGTTCATGGCAGATGGTTTTTTTATACACCTGCTTCCCTGCCTTTTGGTATGGCCAAATTGGCGCCTCATACAAATGCATATAATAGTCCCGGCGCTTGGATGCCTTGCGGATATGATGACAGGCATACATCCATTGAAGGGTTCGGACATTTCCATGAATTTCAGATTGGCGGAGTGGTGGTGATGCCTACTGTTGGTGAGTTGAAAACAACACCGGGAACATTAGAAAATCCGGAATTGGGATATCGATCCAGATTTGATAAAAAAGATGAGCATGCTGAAGCTGGTTACTATTCAGTTTTATTGAAAGACTATAGCATTAAAGCAGAGCTTACTGCAACAAAAAGAGTTGGCTATCATCGCTATACTTTTCCGGAGTCCGAAAATTCACATATTATTTTTGATATCGGACACAAACAGGGAGAGAGCAGCGATGTGATCGATGCCGGAGCAAAATTTGTAAATGGAAATGAAATTGAAGGTTTTGTGAGTACTTATCCGGAATACACAAAGTTTTGTGACCCCGGAAAAAGGGTAAAAATGTATTTCATAGCTCGCTTGAGTAAAGAGCCTGTGTCCGTAGGTTCATTTGTTGATGAAGCGATACAAAATGGCACTAAAGAAACCAATGGAATAAACAATGGTTTATTCATGACTTTCAATACATCAGCCAATGAGGTTATAGAAATGCAGGTTGGATTGTCATTCACAAGTATTGAAAATGCCAGGTTAAATCTCGATACAGAATCTTTGGGGAAAAACTTTAATTTGGTAAAACAGGAAGCGCATGACGAATGGCAAAGTATGCTTGGGAGAATAAAGGTAGAAGGTGGAAAAGAAGAGGATAAATTGACGTTCTATACGGGATTGTATCACGCTTTGCTCGGCAGGGGAGTTTCGAGCGATGTAAACGGAGCTTATCCAACACGGACCGGAGAAATCGGACAAATTCCGCTGGATAAGAATAACCAACCCAAATATCATCATTTTAATACTGATGGAATCTGGGGCGGTTTTTGGAATTTGAGCCAATTGTGGGCATTGGCTTATCCGGAAGTGCTGAGTGAGTATGTTCAGTCGAACATTGATTTCTACAAATATGCAGGCTGGCTCCATGATGGTGAAGCAGCTGGAACTCACGCTAATGGAGTTCAGACCAATTTTCAGGCATTGATCATGGCTTCTGCCTACAACTGCGGCATCAGGGATTTTGATCTTAAAACCGGGTATGAAGCGGCGATAAAGAATGAGGTTGAATATCATAACCGGGACTTTGGAGCAGGCAAATATGATCTCAGCTATTTCGTAAAAAGAGGCTTTATCCCATCTCAGGATACGACGATTTCCAACGGTTGGGTTTTTAATTTTGGTGGCTCTCATACCTTAGAATACGCTTTTAGTTCGTATGCAGTATCTCAATTTGCCTGGGCCTTGGGAAAGGAAGATGATTATCGAAAACTCATGAAGCAGGCACAATTTTATAAAAATATATTCGATCCTGAAACTAAGTTTATCAGGCCTCGATTACCAAATGGAGAATTTATTGATAATTATGATCCTATGGAAGCATGGAGGGGTTTTCAAGAAGGCAATGGATTTCAATATACCTGGTATGTGCCACATGACATTGCAGGATTGATGAAATTGGTAGGCAAGGACCTTTTCAACGAGCGACTGGAAATGCAATTTATAAAAGCCCAAAAAACACTTTTTGGAGGAGGGGAGGAGATAGACAGTTTTTCCGGGTTGGATAAATTGTACAATCACGGCAATCAACCTTGTTTGCACAACTCCTGGCTATTCAACTATTCAGGCAAACCATGGCTGACCCAAAAATGGAGTAGGACCATTTGCAATGAGTTTTATGGTATCGAACCGCTTCATGGTTATGGGTTTGGTCAGGATGAGGACCAGGGTCAATTGGGTGCCTGGTATGTGATGACGGCGATGGGATTGTTTGACGTTCAGGGACACGCCGCTGCCAACCCTTCATTTCAGATAGGGAGTCCTCTGTTTGATAAAATATCCATAAAGCTGAATTCAAAATATTATAAAGGCGATAAAATTGTGATTGAAACTGAAAACAATTCTCCTGAAAATTTCTATATCCAATCAGCTCAATTGAATGGAGCTCAATTAGAGAATTCATGGTTTTACAGGGAAGAGCTGATCAATGGAGGAAAGCTCAAACTAATCATGGGTAACAGCCCTAACCTTAGCTGGGGTACTGAAACGCCTCCGCCTTCTATGAGTACCAAATAAGGTATGTTTATAAGCACAAAAGTTAATTATTATAGAAAGAATCAAATCGCAAATAGCAAGCTCCAAATAACAAATAATTATCAAATCCCAGTTTTCAATTGCCAAAATAGTTTGAGTAATTGAGTATTTGAACATTGAGATTTATTTGTATTTTGGTGTTTGTAATTTGTTTTTTATGTAAATCACTGAACATGAAACATATTTTTTATTTCCTGATTTTACTTTTTGTAGTGACAAATTGTGATCAAAAAAAACAAGAGGATTCAATTCCGAACCTAAGAGAACAAATTCTCAACAATGAAGGCTTTGCATTTGTAAAGAAGAAAGCGCTAGGAGTTGTGAAAGCCGGTTTTAATGCCGGTGATGGGTATGGCGAAGTTTGGATTCGGGATTACAACACTTTTATCGAACTCTCCTGCGAAGTGTATCCCGTTTCAGAAATTAAAGAGAATCTGCTTGTTTTCTTTAGAATGCAAGGGGATGACGGAAATATTATTGACGGGTTTATCCCAAAATCCAAAGTGCAGGAAGGGAGCTATGATTACATATATTCTGATTTGGAACCGCGTTATGCAGGACATAAAAATACCGTCGAAACTGATCAGGAGGCTTCTCTGGTTCAGGCAGTATATAAATTTGTGAAAAAGACCGGAGATCACAGACTCCTTGAAACTGTGGTTGGTGAGAAGGCGGTAAGGGATCGCCTTGAGTTTTCGCTCAATTTTTTATTGAACCACCGGTATAATGAAGAGTATGGCCTGATTTGGGGAGCGACTACTGCGGACTGGGGAGATGTGCAACCGGAACACGATTGGGGAGTGTTTTTGACAGATGAGACACACTATGCCATCGACATTTATGACAATGCCATGTTCCTGATTGCGATTGAGAATTTTCTGGAATTGGTTCCTGAAAAAAATGAGAAATGGCAACCGATTCATGATGGTATTGTTGAGAAGGTCAGAATGCATCTATGGGATAATGAAAACCAGAAATACATTCCTCATTTATATCTTGATGGTTCTCCATTCCCTGAAGATTTAGATGAAAATGAGATTTATTATCATGGAGGGACCGCAATTGCTATAGAAGCTGGTTTACTTTCTACGGATGAAATAAAGATATCTCTGGATAAAATGATTGAAAATGTAAAAGCTTCCGGGGCGGGTTCTATCGGCCTGACTATGTATCCACCATATCCGGAAGGATCTTTCAAAAATAAGGGGATGTATCCTTATGGTTACCAAAATGGTGGCGACTGGACCTGGTTTGGTGGCAGGATGATCCAGCAATTAATACGTTACGGATTTGTAGAAGAAGCGTATGAACAGTTGCTTCCGATGACAGACAGAGTACAAGATAATGATGGTTTTTTCGAATGGTACACAGTGAAAAATGAGCCAAAAGGTTCCGGCACTTTCAGAGGGTCTGCCGGTGTTTTGTATAAGTCTATCGAAATGTTGGAGGATTGGGCGAAGAAGGAATCGAATTAGGAAAGATATTGACTATGGAACGACGAACTTTTATTAGAAACTCCGTGTTAGGGGTTGCCGGATCTGCAATAACTCCAAACATTTCCTTTGCTGAAAAATATCAATGGTTTCCCAAAAAGAAGGTTATAACTATTAGTTACAATGTTTATCAGTTTAAAGGTTATCCGGAAACTGATGACACGAAATTTATGCTTAGAGATATAAGGCCACAAATGCCGGATCGAATGGCTTTGGAGTTGGAATTGTATCAGCCTCATATTGTTACTTTTCAGGAAGCTCCAAAAGAGCAGGAAGTCAAAAAAGTAGCGGAAAGTTTGGGTATGAATTATGCGTATTTTCCCGGCGGATATCCGGGAGCTTTATTGACGAAGTTTGAAATTAAATCATCAGAAAATTGCCCCTTAGAATCTTTGAAAGACCGGGGAGAATTGTTTTCAAGGCATTGGGGAAAAGCGATACTAAAATCTCCAACAGAAGAGATCATATTATATAGTATTCATTTACATCCAAGTAACGATTCTATACGTAAGCGTGAAGTTCATGAGATTTTACAGGTGATGAATAAGGACATGTCTAATGGGAAAAGCATAATTTTTCAAGGAGACTTTAATCATGAACCCATTCAGGATGAGTACAATTTGTGGAAGGAAACAGGTCTGATAGATTGTTATGTAAAAAAAGGAGTGGAACAGAGAAATACTATCAAGAGTATTTTCCCGAAAAGAACTGTTGATTACATCTGGGTCAACAAAAAATTGGAAGACAGGCTCCTCAGATGTAAGGTGCTTTTTGAAGGTAATTTCAGGACCAACCCAATGGATGCACGATCAATTGCACTAAGTGATCATTTGCCGGTGATGGCTGAGTTTCAATAATTCTTTTTAGTCAAGATTATTTTTGTCAGCAGTATTTCTTTTAAGATGACAAATTATTGTCGAAGGAATACTGGGAAAAATAAGAATTGTATGGTTATTTCAATGTTTAGCAATTGATATAGAAGCTTATGAAACTAGTCTCATGGAATGTAAATGGTGTCAGGGCCATAATGAAAAAAGATTTTTCCAAATCCCTTGAAAATATTGGTGCAGATGTTATTTGCCTTCAGGAAACAAAGGCTAATACAGAGCAGGTAAAGATCGCTTTGCAATTGATTGATGGATATAATGTATTTGCCAATGCTTCTAAAGCGAGGAAAGGATATTCAGGAACTGCTATACTTTCGAGAAAAAAACCAATTTCCGTAGCATATGATATGGGTGTTGAGGCACACGATCAGGAGGGCCGGGTAATCGCCGCTGAATTTGATGATTTTTTCCTTGTAACGGTTTATGTGCCTAATTCCGGCAATGAATTGGTGAGGTTGGATTACCGGGCGCAATGGGATCTGGACTTTATGGAATATCTGCAAAACCTTGAAAAGGTCAAGCCTGTGGTTGTTTGCGGAGATTTTAATGTAGCACATCAGCCAATTGATATCGCGAGGCCAAAACCCAATTACAATAAATCAGCGGGATATACCCAAAAGGAAATTGATGGTTTTTCCAGGTTTTTAGACCATGGATTTATAGACACATTCAGATATAAATATCCGGAAGAGGTTAAATACTCCTGGTGGAGCTATAGGGCAGGAGCCAGGGAGAAAAATATTGGCTGGAGAATTGACTACTTTTTAGTTAGTCAAGCGTTGAAAACCAACGTGAAAGAGGCATTTATTCTAAACGATTTCATGGGTTCGGATCATTGTCCATTGGGAATTATTTTGTAGTTATCATCCTTACATTCCCGTTGCAAAATCTTCAGATATCAAAAGTTTACTTTTATCCCAAAGTTAAACGCTCTTGGCATACCAGGTCGTAAACCTGCAGGCCTTCTTGCTACATTATACACTTGGCCTGTCAGGTTAGTGACATTGGAAAAAAGAGTAATGTTTTTATGCAACATGTAATTAACACTTGCATCAATCACAAAAAATGAATCGATCATTTCATTGTCGGGTATATTTCCTTGCCCGGCTGTTGAGCGCATTTTGTCCATATACCTTCCGCTTAGGTTGATGTTGAATTTATAGTGCTCCAAGCCGAGAATTATAGTAAACTGATTATTAGCTAAATATGGTAACTGATCTCCTGCAATAACTTCTCCCCAGGGACCAAATTCACTATCAAAATCATTTAAGAATATGGCATCAGTATAGGTGTAAACCACGGTAAGTGGTAAGGTGAATGCACTTTGTTTTAGGTTTGACAGTAGATCGTATGTAAGCTGGAGTTCCAATCCTTTTGTCCGTGCTGCTCCGCCATTAAACAGGTCGCCTGTCCCTCCACCTCCTGATGATGCAAAGTCTGCGCCCAATAGGTTGCTGTAATTATTATAAAAAATTACTGTTTGTCCCGACAGTGCGCTTTTTGCATATCTTACACCCAATTCGTAGTTGATGCTTTCTTCTGGTTTGGTATCTTCTTTTGATCCGGGAGGTGAAAATCCTTTATGGACTCCTGCAAAGGCACTCAGGTAGTCACTAAACCGGTAGTCAATACCGATACCGGGAATAAACACATCTACTGTATTACTTCTTTCCTTCAAATCCACCCCGGATCTGTCAGGGTCTGCACTGCCATAGTCTTTTCTTGTCAGTGTAATATTTTCATAACGAATTCCGGGAATTAGTGTAAAATTCGCTACTCTCAATTTATATTGAATGTAAGACGCCAGGGCGTTGGCTGTACCAATCCGGTTACTTTCAGTGCCAGGTATGCCTACCTTTGTCAGTTTCATTATTCCATTATCCATAGCATATTCATCAACCCATTGAAACCGGTCAATTTGATCTTTATGAAGACGAAAACCCAAATCAATTTCATGGGTTATATTATTGGTTATAAAGTTGAATCCCAGCACTGTTTGAATGCCTTGGGCGTAGTATGACCTGTTGTTGGCTTTTACAAACAGGGCATCGTCATTCGTACTTGTCGTACCTGTAAGAATAGAAAATGCATCGTCAAATCCGGTAGGGTTGTCCAGTAATTCGTCAATTTTGGTTTTAGTACCTGTGCTGTCTTTCACTTTGTTAAGCTTGTACCAGTTTCTTTTGAAATTTGTACGGTAGGCCGTAGTGGTAATGTTAAATAATTTTGAAAATTTTGCTACATGAGTTAGTGAAAATTGAGATTGATTGGTGTTGATCTGATCCACTTGTGAGCCGGAATATCTTCGATATGGGGATGTTTCAAAATCACCTTGTGTTAAACCGAGATATGTTTCATTAGCATCCGTAATCGCGTATCCTATTTTAAGAGTCAGCGATTGATATATATTTGCATCTTCGTTTGTATTAACTCGAAATTTTGCCAGGTAATCCTGTTTGGAAAATCCACTATTTCCTCCCCCATCCAACTGCTTGAAACCATTGGAGCCATATTGGAATGTCTCTACTATGTAAGCAATGTTTTTGTGAGAATTTCCCACTGTGGCGTGAAGATTTCTGCCTCCGAAACTTCCACCTATCAAATTGAGCCTGCCCGAGAACTCACTTGGGATTTGAGTTGAAATCAGGTTGATAGCTCCTCCGGTTGTGTAGGGGCCATATTTTATCTGGCTGCTACCTTTTAAAATTTCAACTGCCTGCATTCTGCCAATGGTAGGGAAGTAGTAGGCTGCCGGTGCGACATATGGAGCAGGTGACATCAAAACACCATCTTCCATCACAGTAATTTTAGAATTTCGTTCAACCCCTGTTCCCCTTATACCAATACTGGGGAAAAGACCAAATCCATCTTCCTCCTGTATATTTATTCCCGGTACTGCCCGTAAAGTGCGGTTAATGTCAGTATAATTATTTTTTTGGATTTCTTTAGGCGATATGTATTGAACCGAACCGGGAATGTCTTTTATGCCAGTATCGCCACCAGTCATTACTGTTACTCCCGATAGGACTGAAATGGCCTCTATCATTGCAAAATCTGCTTTCACATTTTCGCCCACTTCAACCCTTATTTCTTCTTGGTGAGTGAAATAACCGATGGCAGAAACCACTAATGTATAGTCTCCTTCAGGTACATTTTCTATTGTGTAGTTACCGTTGCCGTTGCTAGCTGCGCCAAGATTGGTTTTATCTAAATATACTGAAATACCCGAGAGAGGAGTGAGGCTGTCTATTTGTGTTATATTTCCTACAACTGTTGCATTTTGGCTGAAAACACAAATGGAAGTTATAACTAAAATTACTACTATTAATAGTATGCTTTTCAAGGGCATTTTATTCTAATTTTAATTTAGACTTATTATAAATAATGGACAAAGGTATGAACGGGTAGCATGCCTGTCAATCCCAACATGTTGGGATATTTCATAAAAAATTAAAAGTAATTGATCCGTTAGGTAGCTCCGCATTGCAATGCGGAGCTACATTTGAAATGAGGAGATAAGAATTGGATCGCAAGGCAATTGCGATCGCGCATATTAAAGGTTACTCTGAATAGCAAAAATCTAATTAGAGTCTGTCTATAAAGTCAAAGTTTGTTCAGAATGTTCGAGATCAAGGCTTGTGCAGTTTCTAAAAAACACCAGCCTGCCTATCGCAGGCAGGCGTAACGCAGAGATCGGACATTATGGACAAACACTAATTACAACTCCAACTCTCCAATGGCTTTATAAAGCATTTTAAAGCATTCGGCAGAATCACCTTTTGCATCGGCAGGAACTTCTTTAATTCCATAATAATAATCCATGAAATTTTCAGTGCCTGTCCATATAGTCTGGATTATACCCTGATACTTTTCTTTCATGACCGGCGTGGCATTTTTTCGAAGATTCACCATCATATCCAATTGTTTTACAGCCAAATCCCCGGTCCTCCATGGACAGGTGGCGACTTTTAAACCTTTCATGGCAAATAATACGGCTGTGGGATCAACACGTTCATAATGCCAGTCGCATATCATGACGTCTTTTGGAATAAGATCTATGGCGCGATGTGTGTAATTCATACTCGCCTCCCATATGCCCATGCCAGTGGTTTTTCCATCGATCAGACGATCTCCCCAAATCCATACCTCATGGCCATTAGCGGCGAGGTGATTCCTGATTTTAGTGACTTCTCCAGCGAATAATTCAGCCTTATCTCTTCCTGAACACCTAGGACATTTATCATCTCCAATGTAAAAAACCTCATCCATCCCAGCGTGAAAAGTATTGGTTTCAAAAACTTCCATGACTTCATCTACCAGTTCAAAGACCACTTTGTGTACGTCAGGATGTAGCGGGCAATAGCTTTTACAATATAATCCATCATCATTGGGCCACACATAATTTTCCGGTAGTTGCACATGCGGAGTTTCATCAAATTCAGGGTAAACAGTAAGTAGATTGCTCAGGTCACTATGCCAGGATTGGTGGCCAAGTAAATTGATTTGAGGGATCAGGTTTATATTGTGCTTTTTGCAGACTTTCACCAGTTTTTTCACATCACTTTTAGACAAAGCATCCTCATCTCTCAGCTCAGGATGACTTTCAAACTGATAATTATACTCCAATCTTAAAATAAGGGCATTGACTTTTTTAGGTCCAAGTTCTTCGTCAATGAATTTAACGAACCGGTCAACGCCATCTGATTTTGGGGATGATATGCTAAATCCCCTTACCGGTATTACCTCATCCAGAGTAGTTTGTGCAATTGAGGTTGTGAATACTAAAATTAAGAGTCCGGAAAAAAAATGTTTGATTTTCATAGCGCATGTGTTTTGTTTATGAATAGAATACTACTCTGTGATGATCCCAATTTCTGCGATCGATATAAAATTCTTTCCATTGATCTCCTGTTTCCCAACAAATTTTATATACCTCGTCTCAATTGAATTAAACGATTTGGTTTGAAGTATAGGATTATTCTTTATGTTGCTAAATTCACCTTTGGATACAGCATTACCCCATTTTTTACCTTCCTTACTTACATAAAACTCGTATTGCGCGATCGTTCCGTCAATATATCTTTGCTGGGTGGGTAGGTATGTAAAGCCAACTAATGTTAACATCTCGCCCAGGTCGATGATCACAGATTGAGGTAAACCTTTCTTTGCGTCACTTTTCCAGATGCTTTGTTTGCTGGCATCCACGATGAATTTGCCTTTGGGATCTTTCTCCGGTTTCGGCGAAATCACCTGCCATTTTGTTTTAGAAATATCAAAGCTTTTAGATGTTGCAGGGCTTTGTTTGTTCGTATTGGGATCAAAAGCTATGGCTTTAATTTGTCCTTTTCCTTCCAGCATGAAAGTATTTGTGTATTTCTCAGAAGAAGAAGTTGGTTCACTGCCATCACTTGTATAATGTAATTCCAGTTCGCTATCAAATGCTGTGATAGTAACAGCTCCTTTTTTGTCCCTCGTAATTGCCGGAGGTTCAAGCAGTTTTGGAGCATGGTAAATCTCGATATTAGAAATGACAGGGCAGCCCTTTGCATCTAAAATATTGAACCGCAATTTAGAAGTAGTCACATTGTTGAATCGCAATATCCTTTTATAACCGATGGTGGTTTGTGTATCGATTTCTTTCCATTCATCACCAATCAGCGCTTCTATGGAAAACTTTTTAACTCTTTGGCCCAATGGAATATATTCCTGAGCCAGGAATCTGTTAAACGTCGTCTCCTTGCCAAAATCGATGATTAGAGATGCATTTGTCACGTTATCATCTGTGGCCCAATAGGTATCTTTATTTCCATTGATGGTTTGCGCTGCATTGTATTTATTGGAATTGCCACGGACATTTGATGCTTCGGCAGAAACATCAGTAGCAAGGTTGGTTTCAAAATCTTTTTTGATCACATTCACTATTTTCATCAAATGATCGACATCATTTTCATGGATTAGTCCTCTGGCATCAACAGGAAAATTCAACAGAAAGGAAGCGTTCCTGCCAATGGAATTGTAATAAATATCAACCAGAGTTTTTACCGATCTAACTTTGTGGTCTTCCGATTTATGGTAATACCAGCCTGGACGAATAGAAACATCAACCTCGGCAGGCAACCAATGAGTTCCATCTTCATGGCCGTTTGTCAATTCTTTATAATTTGGAGAGCCGGGCCAAAATTCATCTCTTCTCAAAATCGACCAATTTGTCTCTCCAGCCCAACCCGATTCATTACCACACCAACGCACATCTGGTCCTGCATCGCTGAACATCATGGCATTTGGCTGGTTGTCACGCACTATTTGCCTTGTATTTGGCCAATCATAGTAAGTTTTTCTATCGACTTTTCGATCTTCATTGGCGCCGCCATAATATCCGGTTCCACCATTCGCACCATCAAACCAGACTTCAAAAACATCACCGTAGTTGGTCATCAATTCTGTCAATTGGTTTCTGAAATAGGTAATATACTTATCGGTACCATAATCCGCATGGTTTCTGTCCCAGGGGGATAGATATAGTCCAAGTTTCAAACCATATTCTTTGCAAGCATCTGCAAGCTCCCGAACCACATCTCCTTGTCCGTTTTTCCATGGAGAATTTTTAACTGAATGTTCAGTGTATTTCGATGGCCACAGGCAAAACCCATCGTGATGCTTTGCTGTGAGGATAATGCCTTTCATTCCAGCCTCTTTGCAAACACGAGCCCATTGACGGCAGTCTAATGCAGTGGGATTGAACAATTCAGGTGACTCGCCACCTAATCCCCACTCCATATCCGTAAAGGTGTTCATATTGAAATGGACAAAAGCATAAAACTCCATGTCGTACCAAAGCAGCTGCCTTTCCGATGGTAGTGGTGCAAGCGCTTCCGGTGGTGGAGTTTGTTTGCAGGAAAATACAAGAGCTACAGATAAAAAAATAATGTACAAGGTCTTTTTCATGGGTTTATAATGATTTTTTTAATAAAATTCACAACAAGTTAAAGAAATAGTGCATGGTTCCAGAGGTGCCCAGCAACCACTAACCAATTTACCTGACTTCCAAATCGTCTTTTGAAGGCAATTCCGGAAATGGATTATGAGGCTCAGTCTGATACCAGTAAGCAACCGACGCGATATCGCTTTCCTGACGAAGGTATCTGCCTTCACTTCTCCAGCCAAGATCCTGAATGGTAATTTTTAAATCTTTTTCAAACCTTACAGGATCGGTAATGTGCCAGCGATACAATCCAAATCTTGTATTGGATTTATATGTTCCATCTGGCCTGATCACCTGGTGGAGCCCGGTATAGGCTGTTGAAAATTCTGTGTATTGTCCATTTCTGTCAAAATTGTATGATCCGCAGAAATAATCTTCGGCGCCAGTACCGCAAATCGTTGGAAATTTCTTGTCGCCATCCATAAAGAATTTGATTTCACCTTCACCCCACCAGCCATTATTATTGACTTGCCATGCCATATATGTTCCAACATATTGGCCTTTTCCCTTTATGTTATCTACAATAGTATAAGCTTCCTTATCCCTGTCAGGGCGTGGCTTTCTGAATTGCGCATGGAAATATGCTGCATCTTCCGGTACGTCCGTTAACACATAGTCAACCTGATAATAAAGCCTCGTGGGTTTTACATCAATATTTTCCATGGTGATTTTACACTTTTTTCTAAAAGGCATTTGCCAGTAGCTGTTGAATGCCCGTCCGGGATTTACGCAAATAGCCAGGGAGTTAAGATGGGCGTATTCGCCCCAGCCCATGCCAAAGAAGTCTCCTACCGGTACTTCGATAGAAGGTTCCTTTTCATCATCCCAGTAAATACGAAAAATATAAAACCGCCAGTTTCCGGTAGGCGTCATCCAGATATGTTGAATGCTCCCAGAACCATCTATTTCAGCCAGGGTATAGGTTTGCCCTGCTTCAATATTGATGAATGGACTAACTTTCCATCCCTGTCCTAGGTCTCTCGCGGCATGAGAGGCGGCGCCTTCTCCGAGTTTTGACATACCACCTTTCCCTTTTTCGCCAGTGAAATTTTCGGGAGATATGCTTCTTGTTTTAGCATCAGAAGTCATAAAAAGGTTGGATAAATTTGTATTTAATCCATTGAAATCATTTTGAGCATAAAGGTTTACGCTAATTACAAGTGTTAGAATCGTCAGTAGTTTTTTCATGGGGGTTATAAAGTTATATCAAAAAAATAATCATTAAAGCTATTCATTTTTAGTAATTAATCTTATCAAATTGGCTTCATTTTTATTGTGAATGAAGGATTACTACTCGTTTAATAATGTATTGCGGTTTGAATCTTATTTTAATGTACTAAAAATATGAGGTTTTCAATAGCTATTCAGATGGGTCGCAATTGTATGGTGACTGAAAATTCAATTGTAAGACTTTTGAAGGAATTTATAATTTCGGGACATTCACATACAAATAATTTGCTGGCATCATAATAGGCACGCATCACAATGCGTGCATACAGTGAGTTTATCTGCCAAAACAGGCTAAACTTTCGGTAGTGGATTCTTAATTAGCAATTGGTCTTAGCGAGGTGCTCAGACCAGCGACGTTTGAATGGTTTTATTTGAAATGACTCCTACATTAAAACCTCATCAGGCCATGGCACCTGCTTTCCTGTCAATTTTTCAGATGGCATCTGGGCATTGACGGATCTTAAATAATCACCGAGCTCTTTTGCCAATTCATTTATAATTTCACCCTCTTTTTCAGCCAGATTCATCGATTCTCCAATATCGTTTGGAATGTTGAACAACTCAAAACTTTGATCCGTATGATAATAGATCAATTTCCAGTCACCTTTTCTTATGGTACTGGAAGCACCTATTCCCGGTCCGGTTGGACCCCAGTTATTGGGGAAATGCCAGAATAGAGCCCTGTCATTTGTAGATGCTTGAGTTCCTTTCAAAATTGATGTAAAACTCTGGCCATCAACTTTTTGAATGGTTTTATAATCATTAATATCTGCTAGCTCAAGGATTGTCGGAAAAAAATCTTCGATGATCAGATAGGCATCAGTTGATGAATTTTGCTTTGTTATCCCAGGCCAGCTTACGATCATTGGTTCACGAATGCCTCCTTCATGGGCGGAGCCCTTACCACTGGATAAAGGTTTATTATGTGTGTGAGGTTCACCACCCCGGACCACAGCGCTTAAGCCTCCGTTGTCTGAAGTAAAGAGAATTATCGTATTTTCAGAAAGGCCATTATCCCTGACATAATCCATTAAATCTCCAAGGCTTTTATCCATAGATTCCAGCATCGACGCATATTTGGCCTCTATAGGATTCATCCCTTTATCCATGTATTTTTGAATAAACCGGTGATCTTCTTCAATCGGTGCATGCACAGCATAGTGAGACATATAAAGAAAGAAAGGTTGCCCCAGGCCGGTCGCAGAATCAAGTGCCTGAATAGCTTCCCTGGTCAGAGCTTCTGTCAGATTAATGTCTTTCCCATGGTATTTTTCCAACCCGGGCACGTCCCAGACATTGCCACCATTGCTCCTTGTTGAGCTGAAATCATTCAGACCTTGATAGCTACCCGGCGCTCCGGCGGCATACCCGGCAATATTTATATTAAATCCAAGGTTTGAAGGATTTTCGCCCGGAGTCCCGATGGCTCCAAAATGCGCTTTACCGCAGTGAATAGTAAAATAACCGTTGTCATTAAGAATTTGAGCCAATGGAGTAACATGAACTGTATTTTCAATAGAATCAGTTGGCTGCATTCCATTCACGTTCCAATCCGGCATGTTCAGAGTAGGGTGTTTTGCATCATTGGAGGCATTCCTTTTCAATGTCCAGTTCGTTACGCGATGGCGGGCAGCATTCATTCCAGACATCAGGCTGACCCTGGTAGGAGAGCAAATGCTGTGTGAATAGGCCTGGGTAAATTTCATTCCCTGGGCAGCCAGCCGTTCCATGTTCGGGGTGTGATAGAGTTCATTAAATGGAGTTCTTTCATGATAAAAAGGTTCTGATGTATCCTGCCATCCCATATCATCCACGAGGAAAAGGATAATATTTGGCTTTTGAGGCGTTTTAGTTTGCTGGTTTTTACATCCGCTTATACTTATGATTGCAGATAGTATAATTGCGCTTAAAAATTCTTTTTTTATATGAAAGATCATTGTTGAGATATTTAATTTCCTATGTTACGCATTTTTTTGTGTAATTTAAAAATACTTCCCGCCGGTTAGGGGGTAGGTGTGTCGGCATAATCGTACTTCATTTTATAAATTGATAAGCATAAGGGAGACCCTTGCGCTAGTGAAATAATTCCCTGGTTTTCTGGCGTAAGCGTTCCGCTTGTGCCATTACTTAATCACATACCATGTCCAGCCTCTTGCCGGAATATCGATTGCCAACTCTATTGTATTGTCGCGATTTATATCATAAACTTCTCCCGGGCCATCATTGATACTGATAGTGGCCTTATCCTCAAGTCCTGTGTAGTAAAGATTTATTTCTATGGTTTTTTTAATAGGCGCTTCCAGGGGATTATAAAGCATTAAAAGTCCTTTTTCTTCCAGACCTGGATTTACATGAAGCAATCCATCATAATCCTGACCATCGGGTCGGCGGACATGGATGACATCCGAATCGAGAATGGGTCGGTGTCTTTTATAGAAATCCACCCACTTTTTAACAACAGCTTTTGTCTTCGGGGCATCGTACAATCTCGGACCCCGGTAGCAAGCCTGAACTCCGGAGCCAAATAAATTAGCCAATCGTTGTTCATAGTGATCCAGATGGCCCTTGAGCGGTTCAATGGTGGCATCTTCTCCGCCTCCATGATATTGAACTAACGGTACAAACATCCAACCCATGGAAGGTGTTTTTCCCCAAGTGCCATCATACACATTTTGCCGTTCGATGATCTCCTGTTGCTTTCTGGGCAATGACCAGTTGGTCTCCCGGTATCCCATGCCGGTTTTGTTGCTGCCATTTAAGAAATACCAATCCGGAATGTTCAAGTAGATCCCATGAGCGCGGCACCATTTATAATAGTCAGTGATGCGTTGTCGCTGGTTCCATTGAGAATCTCCAAGCCCCTTATGGCCGGGATGGTTTTCCGAATAGCATTCATCGCCAGGGTAGGACCCGTCGTGCTCCAGGAGGTCTTGTCCGGTTTTTTCATAGAAATTATACAATTTGGAAAAATACTCATGTCCCCACTCACTTTCCAGGCATGGGGAATGGCCAAATGTTGGCCTTTGACCTTCAGGAAGGATAACATCATTTTTTTCATCGATCGATCTGCTAGCCAGGAGAGAATAACCACCGAGAGCGATTCCTTTGGAATGTGCATAATCTGCCAGTTCTTTCATTCTTTTTAAATTTTTTTCACTCTGATCTTCCAGGTTAAATCCGCTGCCAAAGGTCATTATCACCATCTCGAAGCCAACTTCGACACATTGGTCAATTGCTGTTTTCACTGATTCGTTATCCGCCTTGCGCACGTGCATTAGTATCGGATTTTCAGTTATCCAGGGAGCGATGGTCCGGTACATTTTCCGCCTTTCCAATCCTTGTCTTTCCCTGTCGTAATTTTTATGTGGCAACTCCCATGTACGAAAACTTTCAAAAGAATGTCCGGGAACCACATCCTGTTCAGGCCCGAATTTCGGATAGCATTCCAGCAGGTAAGGAGCCTGTCTGAGGTAGTTTACCTGGGTGAGGTAAAGCGGGTCTGTATTCCAGAAAACACTTCTACCAAGGCAACTATTTGGGCTCATGCCATCGCCAAAAGCATAGTCGGTTTCAACATAAAGTTTTGAACTTCGCCATTTGCCATTGTCAGCAATACTGCTCTCCGGATCTGCGACTGCCAGAATTTCACTTTTAAATTTATTTACAGTGATGGTTTTTTCAGAGTTATTGTCAACAGTGATCCACTTGCACATCAGTGGAATATGGTCATAAAGGGCATAGTGTACTTTCACCATGACATCTTTTAAATATCCGAGCTGCTTAATATCCGCAGACTTCCTCGATTCAGGAATCGCACCCAATACTTCCACGGATTCCACAAGGCACCTGGTCAATGGCCCGGGTTCCGGATGGTCCGAAGAGGCTCCAACCCAGTCGGTTTTTCCGACCCGTAAAGACAGAGGAATCTCCTTTTCGTCTAACTTAACACTCCCGATTTCAGTCCATGAAGAATTGTCGTATGAAAATGAAGTGATTAATTCCCCTTCTAAGATTTCAAGCCTAAGCCACACAGATTTGCCGGGTTTCATACCTCTGACTGATGTCGTCTTTGAGCCATTATAAAAACCAAATCTATTTTCTGCTGTACGAAGATTGACTTTTATGACCCTATCGCTAAATACCAACACCATTCCCGGACCAAAGATTTTGCTCTTATCCGTTCCGGGATTTATCTTCATCATAAATACCTGCGCATCAACAGGAACCTTTAGCTCGGCGAACGCAAATGCGTTAGTCAGGGCCATAATTTCACCGGGTTTACCTTCATTGATAAAAGAGGTGCGTTCGTGAGCATCGCTCAAATGGATCTCCCAGTTTTTATTTAGTGATTTCATATTGTCCGAAATAAGTGCAGGTCTCATTTCATCGGATATGGAATTATTGAATATTTCTTCCAGATCTTCAGCGCCCAATTTATAGCTGAAAGTAAGCTCCTTTCCCTGCGGAGGCCATGCCAAGTCGCGAGGCATCCATTCGTGACGCTTTTGCCATGCAAGCCGCTCTTTTATTGGCCCTATAGAATAGCTGTCATAATGAAAATTACCAACTGCGGAAGTCATATCCTCCAGCCATTCGGGGAGTATATAATTTTGTATAGGTTGACCGTAAAGTCCTCCGACGTCAATTGTATTCCCATTGATTGTAACCGAAGCTTCCGGTCTGACGGATCGCAGAATTGACTCGCCGTTTACAAGGTTGTCAAAGCCTATGGTTGCCATATCCGGTACCATAGAAAATGTTCTGGATATCAACCCATTGCTGAAGATAAGATGGTTTCCCACATCTTTATAAAGGTTTGCATTGGCGCCTCCCGGATCCACCAGCCAGTCTGCTTTGTAGATAACTTCATTTTCCCGGTATAATGGCAAATTATCCAGGGCATCCTGGGCAAATGAAAAGTAACCCTGAAGGCTGATGATATACAATAACAGGCAGGGAACCACTGTTTTCAAATTCAATCGTTTCATAAAAAATATTTCTAAAAGTATGACGGCGTTCGTTTTATTTAAATGTAAAAAACCATTGTCTCAACCGTTAAAAAGCTTTGGCTATATGATAATTATAATTGTCGGTAAATATAGAAAATTAACGCGCGAGTTTTATAAATGTCAGTACCACATACAGAGCAATCGGGTTAGAGAAATTTAACATCCCTCACTTATGCTCTGCGCTGAATTCGACTGTACATCTACGTGAATCCGGTCAAATGGATGTGAGTCTATTTTGTATAGCTGAAGATAAATGGCAAACTCTATTGAATAGATTTTCCGGTAATCTCGTAACCAATAAAAATAATCTAAATCTATGTTAGTTGTGGCTTGAGAATAAATAAGTAATTGTTGTTGTGGGCGATAGCAAGGCCCCAGATTCCGACCAGTTTTATCAAAATATTTGTACATTAGAGTAAGTATTTTTTACCAAAGGGGACATATTCCATGATTTTTCATATTGAAAATATCCTATCCAATAATTCTATTGTATTATTTATATTTTTTTTTCTGCTTTCATCCGGAGCGATGGCAGAAGAAAAATTCACGATTAGTGGATACATAAAAGATGCTACAACGGGAGAAGCGCTCGTTGGAACTACTATTTATGTTGAAGAGCTTAGCGGTAGTGCTCAAACCAATATATATGGATTTTATTCATTGACACTACCCACGGGAAAATATACACTGGCCTACCGGTATGTTGGATTTGTAAGCCTAATCAGGAAAATTGATCTGATCGAAGATGAGCAAATAAATATAGAATTATCAAGGGGAGATGTTCAACTTGAAGAAATTATCATTAAAGGAACTCATGAGGATGAAAATGTAGCCAGCACTGAAATGAGTACGGATGAAATGGGCATAAATATAATTCGTAAGGTGCCTGCGTTTTTAGGAGAAGTGGATGTGATAAAGAGTATTCAATTACTTCCGGGAGTAAGTACCGTAGGGGAGGGAGCTTCCGGTTTTAATGTGCGTGGTGGGGGTGTGGGTCAGAACCTGGTCTTACTGGACGAGGCTTCAATTTATAATCCGTCTCATATGCTTGGATTTTTCTCTGTTTTTAATCCGGATGCTGTAAAAGATATAAAATTGTATAAAGGCAGTGTCCCTGCCAGGTATGGAGGCAGAATTGCTTCTATTCTCGATGTCAGGTTGAAGGATGGAAATGCGAAGAAGTTTGGTGTTCAGGGAGGGGTTGGAACCATTTTTAGCCGATTAGCCGTGGAAGGACCAACAATAAAAAATAGGGGATCATTTATACTGGCTGGCAGGAGGTCTTATATTGACGTCCTCGCGAAACCATTTTTTCGTGATGCCCTGGCTAACAAAAAATTAAATTTTTATGACCTCACCTTTAAAACAAATTATAATTTTAATCAAAACAATACAATTTATCTATCGGGATATTTGGGAAGGGATAAATTTCAATTTGCGAATAATAAGGGTTTTTTCTGGGGGAATAAAACTGCCACCGTTCGTTGGAATCATTTATTTAGTAACAGGCTGTTTTCAAGCTTTACGACAATTTTTAGCGACTATGATTACTCATTATTTTTTGGTGATTCAGATATTGATAAGTTTGAGTGGAAGTCCAGAATCAGAACCGTTAATTTCAAACCCGAGTTCACTTACTATATAAACTCCTCCAATAAGTTGACTTTCGGGGGAGATTTGATTTACTATAAATTTAGTCCCGCAGATGCAAAGGGCCTTAGTAATGGAGCATATGTAAATGTGAGTCTTGAAAAAATAAATAGCCTTGAGTCAGCCTTATTTATAGGGAATGAAACAAAATTTAATGAGGCCATTTCAGCTCAGTATGGATTGCGAATTTCAAATTTTCAATACCTGGGCCCGGCGAATGTCTATGAGTGGGAAACTACTGAACCGGGAAAGAGGAAAGACTTGGTTTCAGTTAGCAGAGCTGAAAAGTATGAGTCCATCGCGAGCTATACGAATTTAGAGCCCAGGATTTCCCTGAAAGTTCAGACAATGCCTTCGATGTCTTGTAATGCAAGTTATAACCGGATGTCGCAATATATTCATTTGATATCCAATACTACCGCTTCTAATCCATTGGATGTATGGCGTCCTTCCACAAATAATATATTACCTCAGACCGGCGATCAATATGCCCTCGGGTTCTTCAGGAATTTTGGTCAAAATAACAAATATGAAATTTCAATTGAAGGTTACTACCGGAACACCAAAAACCAAATCGAATACATCGACGGCGCAGACCTTCTGATCAATGAATTTCTTGAAGCAGACCTTTTAAGCGGCAAGGGACGTGCTATGGGTTTAGAGTTTTATCTGAAAAAGAATACCGGAAAACTGAATGGCTGGATCAGCTATACCATCGGAAAATCAGAACTTCAAGTCAATGGCATCAACAGCAATAACTGGTACCCAACGAGATTTGATCAAAGGCACAATTTGAAGTTGGTCGGTTTTTACGAATTAAATCAAAGATGGACATTTTCGGCAAATTTCGTTTTTTTAAGTGGTACGCCAACAACTTTCCCGACAGACAGATTTACACAGCAAGAATATTTGATTCTTTACGATGGATATTATTCACGGAATAACGTAAGAATACCAAATTTTCATAGACTCGATGTTTCTGCAACCCTGCATGGAAAAAAGTATAAAAAGAATGGAAAACTGAGAAAGAACAGTGATTACTGGGTGTTTGGTTTTTATAACGTGTATGCGAGAAGGAATCCATTTTCCATCTATTTTTCTCAAGGTACTGAACGACAGGTAACTGGTCAGCCGATTGAAACTTTTGCAACACAAGTGGCCATTATAGGTACCATCGTTCCGGCAATTTCATATAATTTTAATTTTTAATGTAATGAAGCGCATAATTATATATATAGCACTATTTGTTGTAGCATCTTTTTACTGGTCTTGTGAAGATATTGTGAATGTAAAACTTCCGGTTGCTGAACCGGTGGTGGTTATTGATGCATGGATAAATAATAAACCTGAAGCACAGAGGATTAGTGTAATGAAAACTATTCCATATTTTGAGAACACTGCTCTTCCCGGGTTGAATGATGCAATTGTTCAGGTAGAGGATCTAACAGAGCAGATCGTATTTGATTTCCCAAAGAGCAAGGATGATGGAATTTATATTTGGGAGCCTACACCAACTCAGCCTGATTTTGGGCAACCTGGTAATGATTATAAATTAACAGTACAACTTGGAAATACAGTCTATGAATCCTATTCTTCTATGAACAGGGTGCCTGCCATTGATAGCATTTTATTTTCATTGGAAAACGGAAACAATTTTTTACCGGATATTTATTATTTAGCTCAGTTTTATGCAGTAGATCTGGTTGGCACAGGAGATACCTATTGGATTAAAGCATGGAAAAACGGGCAATTTCTAAATAAACCATCTGAGATAAATATCTCATACGATGCGGGTGGATCTCCGGGAGCAATTATAGATGGCATCACATTTAGTATGCCAACCCGCATTGGGATCAATCCTTTAGACAAGGATGAAAATGACGAATTTTTACCCCCATACGAACCGGGAGATTCTGTTTATGTCGAATTACATTCTATCAATAATGAATCTTATAATTTCTTAAATGAAGTGGCCATTCAGACAAACCGGCCCGGTGGCTTTGCAGAGCTTTTTGCTCAGCCTTTGGCCAACGTATCATCAAATATATTGATAGCGGATGAGTCTCCCGAAGCCGTCAAAGCAATAGGGTTCTTTAATATTTCTGCAGTTTCAGCCATGGGACTCAAATTAGATCCTGACAACCTCCCGAAATGAGAAATTAGCAATGAGTTTTGAGCTGCGAGTTTGGAGTTTCGAGCCATTAGGTAATAGCTGAAAGAGAAGGTGTAAAGTCAAAAATTACGCCAGTCGCCCGGTTTTGCCGAGTAACAATTGTTTTTCAGTCTAAAGGCCGAAGTCTAAAAACTGAAAGCGAT
This sequence comes from Bacteroidota bacterium, assembly GCA_024280115.1. Taxonomy (GTDB): domain Bacteria; phylum Bacteroidota; class Bacteroidia; order Cytophagales; family Cyclobacteriaceae; genus JAAUQL01. Next base: position 26,184 of record JAJRQT010000208.1, read on the forward strand.
AAGGCAGATAATTCAACATAGTGTCATAGAAGAGATGCTATCACAGACTGATAAGTTAAGTGCCCCTTAATAATTACTTTTGGATTGCAAATCAGAAAGAGTTGGTTAATAACGGTTTTGTTAATATTTGGTATTAAAAGCTGAATCTTTTTTGTGTAATATATTTTATATTCTATCTTCAATTCCAATTGTTAAACAAACCTATCAAATCACTGTGATAAAATATTTACTTTTTGCATTTGTCTTTTTATTAATTGTTCAAACGGCTTCCGCACAGTTTAGATTTGGAGTTACTGCCGGGCCTGTGTTGTCCTCACTTGTACGAGACAATAATCTTAGTGCCAGAGCAGGAAAGGTTGGATTTCTGATTGGGGGTGTGGCAAAACTAAATGTTGGAGATTTAGGCTGGTTTTTTCAATCGGGAATAACTTATACACTTGAGGGAGATAACGATCAAAATCTCAATTTTGTCAAAGTCCCGTTGATTATTGGATTTGACGCATCAGACGATGTGAATATTCATGTCGCATATAACCTCGCCTGGCAGGTTGGGAATCATAACAATGTTCAGGATTTCTACAATGATACTGCAAATATACTTGGGGTCGGTTTTGAGGTCTATTTATCAGAAAAGTTCGCAATAGGTTCACGACTGAGTTATGGATTATCCAATTTGGTAAAAGAACCGACTGGAGCAAAACAGTTTGATGTGAAACCTTTTACGTTTGATTTGTATTTAACCTATTTTTTTAAATAATGCTGGGTGCATGCATCAATAAATAAAAAACCTGATCGGATATTATGAAAAGACTGAGAACTACCTTTCACTCAACACAAACCATGTGTCCGACTATTAAAGTATTCATTGTATTATTTCTAATGCTTAATCCATTCACAGGCATAGCTCAGATCATGTATCAGAATGTAAGCAATAAAAATATTTCCCTTGGTTCTTATGGGCGGGTAGGAGTGGATTGGTCTTTTGAAAATGGAGGATCAATTGGAAGGAGACTAAACCTGAACAATATGGGGAGTATTGGAGGAAGACTTGAAGAACAGGATTATTTGGAGATTGCACCCGCATTTCATTTCAGACCAAAAAAAGGTGATAGCACAAATATATATGCGCAAATGCGGTTTGCGGTTTATTCTACAAGCCTTACATCTTTTGCAAACAGCACATCCACAAGCCTGGGTGGGTTGGCGTTTGCGATGCCAGAAATGTATGTAGAGGCGAGGAATATCAAAGGAAAAGATCTGAGTATCTGGGTCGGCGCCAGGTTGTACAGAGGACCTGATGTACATATCGCGGATCATTTTTATTTCAATGATCATTCCAGTCAGGGTTTTGGAATAGAATTTAGGAAAACACGATTTTCCGCGTTGTTCGTGGCTTCAACGGATACCACATCCACAGTTCCACCATTCTTTTATCTGAATATTAAAACGGGAACTCCCAGTGCAGCATTGAGACAGCGAACTGTTTGGGTAGTGGAGCAAGATATTGAGCTAAATAAAAACAATTCGTTGACCTTGCTTGGAGAATTTCATCGAATGGCCGATGCAGATTCAGAGCTGGAAATTGATACGATCGAGCAAATACTGAATTTCCCATCAGATCACGGAATTGTTTTGGGCGTAAGGCATATGCATGATTTTAAAAACTATTTACCGGGATCATTCAATCATTTAGCCGTAAGGTATGGAACAGGAATTGCCAATGGTGGAGATGGAGGATTGTCGAAGACATGGCTTACCTACGGTGCTCCCGATACGATATCATTAAGTTTTAAAGGGGCATATTCGCTGTCAGTGGTAAATCATTTAGTGATCAACTTTTCTAAAAAATTTACCCTCAACGGATATCTAATTATGACAAGCAGTAAAGGAGCGGCTGATACTGACCATAAATCCAAAACTTATTTTGGCAAGGAAGTGTTTAACAGAAAGCTTGATTTTACCATAGGTGCCAGAAATGAATATTATATCAATGAATACTTTCACTTACTTGGAGAGGTGCATTATTCACAAAGGAAGGACGGAACGGATCCCCTTTCGAGTGTGTTTAAAATATCTATAGCTCCGATTTTTGTTCCTACAGGAGAGCGGGATACCTGGGCCCGGCCTCATTTGAGGTTTGTAACCTCAGTTGCCCGGTACAATGATTATGCAATGGAAAGCCTGAATTCCCCATATCTACAGTTTGTTGGTGAGCGGAGGTGGGGCTACTATTTTGGCGTAAAGGCTGAATGGTGGATCTTTTAGTTAAGTTCGTCTATAAAGTCAGAGTCTGTTCAGAATGTTCGCTATCATGCCTCGCCTTCCTTAGTACGAAGTACGGCGGACAAGGGCTTGCGCAGGTTCTAAAAAACTCCAGTCTGCCGGTTAGGCAGGGAATTTACGCATGTAAATGAGTTTTTTAGAAACAAGCCTACCGGCAAAGGCAGGTCCAAAGAAAAAGAACGAAAAAGAAAAGACACCAAAACCAAAGATCAACACACGCTCAGGCCGCACATACCCGCCCTTCGTAAAATGTTCTGTAGTAGGATAGTGAAATAGTATCGCTAGTAAAAGAACATTTTAAAATGCCGGCTACCTCACTACCCGTCCTGATCCACACTGATTTTGGAAAAACCCACCCGCCTTAAAATTTGAACTAATAATTTTCACCTAACATCTCCCGGATTTTAGACTTGATCCACTTCTTCCCCCCAGGTTTTAGACTTGATACACTATTTACGAGATCATGTTAGACTTACCTTATTTAGGTAAGTATGTACTCTTCTAGTTGTTACAATCTTATCTCTATAGAAAATCGAATTGTTACAATTTCTTTTGTTAAATTGAACCACAATCATCCATAAAATTTTTATACTATGAAAAACTACTTTTTGATCATTTTATGTGCGATTTCAATTCAGAACTTCGCACAGAGCAATGCCACCATTTCCGAATCTACCATGAATCTGAAAACTTATCCATATTCAGATCCTAGTCCGGTTCCGATAATTTCGGAAAACCCGAAAATTTATCCTTACAATAAAATTGAAGGATACAGCCACGAAGGGAAAGAACTTCCATGGAAAGTCGTCAAGCTGGAAAATGACTATATCATCGTGTGGGTGCTTCCGGAATCGGGAGGAAAAATCTGGGGCGCTGTGGAAAAGTCCACCGGAAAGGAGTTTATCTATCGGAATGAGGTGATGAAATTTCGGGATATTGCCATGCGAGGCCCATGGACTTCAGGAGGTATTGAGCTAAATTTTGGAATTATTGGTCATAGTCCGTCAACTGCATCAAAGGTTGATTATCTGACCAGGGAAAATGCAGATGGAAGTGTGAGCTGCGTCGTTGGTAACCTGGATTTAGCTTCCAGAACCTATTGGAGTGTGGAGGTCAGACTGCCTGCTGACAAGGCATATTTTGAAACAAATGTCATGTGGTACAACCCGACAGCTATGAATCAATCCTATTACAACTGGATGACAGGAGCTGCGGCAGCCACCAGTGATCTGGAATTTTTCTGTCCGGGGAATATATACGTAAAACATAGCGGTGAGCCGATGTCCTGGCCAGTAGATGCTGTGGGAAGGAAATTATCAGTTTATAAAAACAATAATTTCGGGCCTTCAAAATCGTATCATGTAGTTGGAGTATATGAAAACTTTTTCGGTGGGTATTTCCACGATAGTAAATTTGGATTCGGACAATGGTCTCCCTATGAAGAAATGCCCGGACAAAAATTATGGCTGTGGGCATTATCGCGTTCAGGAGGAATATGGGATGATCTTTTGACGGATACAGACGGGCAATATATTGAATTTCAGGCGGGTCGCCTGTTCGATCAATATTCGCCCGGGAAACATATAAATCCAATTAAACAAGTAGGTTTTGCGCCTTACTCGAGTGATCGTTGGAATGAGATTTGGTTTCCTTTTAAAGATATTGGTGGAATGGTCGCTTCATCTCCGTATGGAGTTTTAAACATTACTGAAGATAACAATAATTTATCCATAGGTATCAATGCACTACAAAACCTGAACGATACATTATACATTAAAGTTGGAAACAGGATTGCCAGTAAAGAGCTTTTGACAATGAAACCTATGGAAGTATTTACAAAAAACTTCTCAAAGGACTCCGGCAGTAACTTTGAAATATTTATCGGAGATAAAAAGCTTTATTATACTTCAAACCAGGATTCCTTGATTATAAAACGGCCATTTGCGGTTTCTGAAGATTTTAAATTATCTGATCATCAGCAATTGGTGAACGATGGAATGGATGCCCTGAATTACCGGCAATATGACAAAGCAAACAGGATTTTCAGCGAACTCCTCAAAAAGGATGCATTCGACAAAGAAGCTTTGCTGGCATTATCCGGACTATATTACCGAAGGGGTGAATACGATAAATCACTCAATTCTTCATCGCGGGCACTAATGCAAAATACCTATGATGCAAAGGCAAATTACTTAGCAGGGATATCCTATCGAAAAAAAGGTGATTGGGTCAATGCGTTGGAATCATTAGGCTGGGCGGCCAGATCAATGGAATTCAGATCAAATGCTTATGCACAAATGGCAGAAATATACGTGCGTTTAACCAATTATGAAAAGGGTGTAGAATATGCCCAAAAGTCCTTGGATTTTAATAAGTATAATATTCGTGCGTTGGGAGTTAGCATTATTGCCATCAGATTGGCGGGAAATAAATCAGAGGATCAGATTTCGGAATTACAGGAAATCGATCCGCTCAATCATCTCTCCAGGTATGAGGATTACAAATTGGAGAATAGTGAATCTAAAAAAGAAAATTTCACAAAATACATAACTAATGAGTTTCCGGAGGAGACCTATCTGGAACTTGCGCTTTTTTATCATGCGCTCGGATTGACCAAAGATGCTATTGATATACTATCCACAGGCCCAGAATGTGTTAAAAACAATCTGTGGCTTGCCTATCTCAATAGAACTGAAAATCCGCAAATAAGTGATGAGCTATTATCAAAGAGCATCACGGCCTCCCCTGATTTTGTATTTCCGTATCGTCTTGAGAGCCTGGAAATGCTTGAATGGGCAAGAAAACAAAAATCATCATGGAAATTGGATTATTATTTGGCAATTGCAAAAGCGGGCGTCGGTAGGCGTGATGAGGCTGAAGACTTGCTTTTGTCGTTGAAAGATCAACCTGATTATTGGGTATTCTATATGACAAGGGCTGGACTGATAAAGAATTCAAATGTGGAACAGAGGAAAAACGACTTGGTCAAAGCAAATGAGTTGGCCCCGGAAAGTTGGAGGACATGGGATAAGCTCATTCAATTTTATTTAGCAAATAATGAATATCTCCTGGCTGTTGGATTATCAAAAAAAGCAACCGGTAAATTTCCTGATAATTATGCACTTGGCTTTCTCCATGCCAAGTCGCTTTTGAAAACCGGAAGTTATCAACAATGTGTAAATGTCATGAAAGGTATTAATATTCTTCCATTTGAAGGTGCCAATGAGAGTCGCAGGGTATATGAAGAAGCGCATATTCGATTAGCCATGGAGTTCATTCAAAAGAAGAAATATAAATCATCGGTTAAAGTATTACAGGATGCAATGGAATGGCCGGAAAATATAGGTGTTGGAAAGCCATATGATCCGGAACAGCGAAAAACGGAATACCTGCTTGCATATTGCTATGAAAAAATGAGTAAAAACTCATTGAAAGATAAGCAGTTGACAAGTATGGTCAATTATACAAATGAAATGATAGAGCGTTCAGATCCGGATCATCTGCTTGGTTTAATGGCATTAAAAGTAAGTGGAAAAGAGGATGAAGCAGATGCTTTGATGTCGAAAATCAATAACTCATCGCAAATTGATAGTGATGTAAAAAAATGGATTAATGATCAATATGAGAATGTAGGTAATGGAAATGATACTGATAAGTATAATTTGTTGGTTCAGGTTGCAAAGGTATTTAGCAAGTAAAACCACGATTCTTTGCGATATTAAGAATGATGTTTTTAAAGTTCATTTCTACAATAGCAATATAAAACTTCATTGATTGAAGTAGTTTGGAGATTTACTAATTTAACACTATTGCTATTTTCTTCACTATCCGGGTAGAGGGACGCGAAAAATTTTAGATAATGAAATATTATATTTTCATCCTATTGAGTGCATTTGTAATTCAAGGATATGCACAAAATAACGCCACCATTTCCGAAACAATAAAAGTTTTAAAAACATACCCCTATTCTGATCCTAATCCGGTTCCGATAATTTCGGAAAACCCAAAAATTTATCCTTACAATAAAATCGAAGGATACAGTCATCAGGGGAAGGATCTTCCCTGGCAAGTTATAATAATGGAAAATGACTATATAAAAGTATGGGTAATACCGGGGATAGGAGGTAAAATATGGGGAGCGATTGAAAAATCTACCGGAAAAGATTTTATCTATAAAAATGATGTTATAAAATTTCGGAATATCGCATTACGGGGACCTTGGACTATGGGTGGTATAGAACTGAATTTTGGAATTATAGGGCACAGCCCATCTACTGCATCGAAAGTTGATTTTATAACCCGGAAGAACGAGGATGGAAGCGTAAGTTGTTTTGTGGGCAATTTAGACTTGCCTTCCAGAACACAATGGGGCGTTGAAGTTAGATTACCTGCTGACAAAGCATATTTTGAAACAAATGTCATGTGGTACAACCCGACAGCTTTAAATCAATCCTACTACAACTGGATGACCGGTACTGCAGTAGCTTCCGAAGATCTCGAATTCTATTGTCCGGGGAATTATTATCTGAAACATAGCGGAGAATCAAAACCATGGCCAGTGGATGTTAAAGGAAGGAAAATATCTGTATATAAAAACAATAATTTCGGACCATCAAAATCGTATCATATTGTCGGGTCCACAGAAAACTTTTTTGGTGGGTATTATCATGATAGCAAATTTGGATTTGGTCACTGGTCTGCCAATGAAGAAATGCCAGGAAAAAAAATATGGCAGTGGACTCATTCACGTGCAGGTGAAATATGGGAAGATCTTGCCTCAGATACTCATGGCCAACATATAGAATTTCAGGCAGGGAGGCTATTCAGTCAACATTCCGGAAGGAATCATGTAAATCCCATTCGTCAGGTTGGATTTTCACCATACTCGAGTGATCGATGGAATGAGATTTGGTTTCCTTTTAAAGACATTGGTGGAATGGTCACTTCATCTCCTTATGGAGTTTTAAACGTTACTGAAGATAACAATAATTTATCCATAGGAATCAATGCATTGCAAAACCTGAATGATACACTATACATTAAAGTTGGAAACAGGATTGCCAGTAAAGAGCTTTTGACAATGAAACCTACGGAAGTATTTACAAAAAACTTCTCCAAGGATTCCGGCAGTAACTTTGAAATATTTATCGGAGATAAAAAGCTTTATTATACTTCAAACCAGGATTCTTTGATCATAAAACGACCATTTGCGGTTTCTGAAGATTTTAAATTATCTGATCATCAGCAATTGGTGAACGATGGAATGGATGCCCTGAATTACCGGCAATATGACAAAGCAAAAAGGATTTTCAGCGAACTCCTCAAAAAGGATGCATTCGACAATGAAGCATTGCTGGCATTATCAGGACTATATTACCGAAGGGGTGAATACGATAAATCACTCAATTCTTCATCGCGGGCGCTAATGCAAAATACCTATGATGCAAAGGCAAATTACTTAGCAGGGATATCCTATCGAAAAAAAAGTGATTGGGTCAATGCGTTGGAATCATTAGGCTGGGCGGCCAGGTCAATGGAATACAGATCAAATGCTTATGCACAAATGGCAGAGATATACGTGCGTTTAACCAGCTTTGAAAAAGCTATAGAATATGCTCAAAAGTCCTTGGATTTTAACAGATACAATATTCGTGCGCTCGAAGTTAGCATTATAGCAAATAGATTGGAGGGGATGAATTCTGAGGACCAGATTCGGGAATTACAGGAAATCGATCCGCTCAATCATCTCTCCTGGTATGAGGAATACAAATTGGAGAAGAGTGAAAACAGAAAAGAAAATTTCACGAATAATATAACCAATGAGTTCCCGGAAGAAACTTATCTTGAACTTGCGCTTTTCTATCATACGCTCGGATTGACCAAAGATGCTATTGATATACTATCAACAGGCCCAGAATGTGTTAAAAATAATCTGTGGCTGGCATATCTCAACAGAACTGAAAATCTGCAAATAAGTGATGATCTATTATCAAAGAGCATCTCCACATCACCTGAATTTGTATTTCCGTATCGCCTTGAAAGCCTGGAAATGCTTGAATGGGCAAGAAAACAAAAGTCGTCCTGGAAATTGGATTATTATTTAGCAATTGCAAAAGCGGGCGTCGGTAGGCGTGATGAGGCTGAAGACTTGCTTTTATCGTTGAAAGATCAACCCGATTCCTGGGTATTCTACCAGACAAGGGCAGCATTACTGGGAAATGCCAATCCAGAGCAACAAAAAAATGATTTACAAAAAGCTAATGAACTGGCGCCTGAAAGCTGGAGAACCTGGTACAGGTTAATTCAATTTTATCTAACAAATAAAAATTATGACAGTGCTCTTGTACTTTCTGAAAAAGCTTCGAAAAAATTTACAGATAGTTTTGAGATGGAGTTTCTCCGCTCCAAGGTGCTTTTAAAAAGCGAAAATTATCAACAGTGTATCAATATTCTGAAAGATATTCAACTTCTTCCATCTGAGGGCGCAGGTGAGAGTCGAAAAGTTTATGAAGAGGCGCATATAAAATATGCACTTGAACTCATCGAGAATAAGAAATATAAATCATCGGTAAAAGTATTACAGGATGCAATGGAGTGGCCGGAAAATATAGGTGTTGGAAAGCCTTATGATCCGGAACAGCGAAAAGCGGAATATCTGCTTGCATATTGCAATGAAAAAATGAGTAAAAACTCATTGAAAGATGAGCGGTTGACAAGTATAGTCAATTATACAAATGAAATGATAGAGCGTTCAGATCCGGATCATCTGCTTGGGTTAATGGCGTTAAAAGAAAGTGGGAAAAAAGATGAAGCAGATGCTTTAATGTCAAAAATTAATGAATCTTCGCAAATTAATGACGATGTGAAAAAATGGATAAATGATCAATACAAGAATTTGAGCAATGAAAATAATACTGATAAATATAGTTTGTTGATTCAGGTTGCAAAGGTATTTAGCAAGTAAAACCAGGCTTAATAGACAAAAAGGAGGCTGAAACCTCTGTAAGTTTCTGATATTCATAGCTTTGCATCAAATGAAAGCTTATGAATAAAAAAAGTGTGTTTTTTGCAAAAGTTCCATTATTAAGA
>JAJRQT010000209.1 GCA_024280115.1 Bacteroidota bacterium
AGCTTATGTAACCGTGAGCGATGATGCTATGCATTGGCAACCAATTCAGCCATGGATTTTTGGCAATGGTCAGGAAATTGGCAGCTCCAACACTCAGCAGCACTGGGCTGTACATGATGATGGATTATTTCTGGTTTACACCCGGCGTGGTGCGAATAATGATCATATTCCAAGAAGCAGGGCTCCTTTGTTTATGGCCGGAGTGGATGCTGAAAACCTTCTTTTGCTGAAGAAAACTGAAAGGCTTCTGATACCTGAGCGTGGCGTCATGATGGGTAACTTTGGAGTTTCGTCCATCAATAATGAAGAAGCCTGGGTTACGGTAGGTGAGAATATGCATCCACCGGAAAATTTTGATATGGGAGCAGATGGAAGTGTATTTGCCGCACGAATTCACTGGTTAAAACCTAAATAAATATGAGTGAAAGCCAAAAATAATCGTGCCAATGCCGGAATTTTTGGTGCTATTAAAATTTATTTACAACACTAAAACAATAGAATTAGTCATGACAGATTTCACATATGACCCTTCTAAATATGTGCCATTCCGGGATAAAAAGATTATAGGGAAAGTTCGCAAAATCAAACGAGAAGAGATTGAGCATCATCCGAATCCGGACTATAAAATACGCGTTGTTCCCGATGCTGACTTATCTATTATTTCATTGTTCGATGCATTTCATCGAATTAAAACAGCCGCAGATAACAACGAAGCCCTGGTGATGATTATGCCAAATCCATGGCCTCAGTTCAGAATGCTGGCGCATATGCTCAATAAATTTCGGGTGAATTGTAGCGAACTCCATACATTCAATATGGATGAATACGCTGACCAGGACGGAAACATTGCTCCAGAAACATGGATTTACGGCTTTGGCCATGCTTTTAAAAAATATTTTTATCAGAATCTCGATAAAGACCTGCGCCCGCCTGAAAATCAAATACATACTTTTACCAATGAAAATATTGATGATTACGGCCAAATGATTACTGATCTCGGCGAAGCGGATATTGTCTATAGCGGTCCGGGCTGGACTGGTCACCTGGCATTCATTGAGCCGGATGCCCCGGAATTTAAGGCAGAATCCATGGAAGATTGGATGCAAATGGGACCACGTATTGTCACACTTAGTCCATTCACTTTAGCACAAAATTCCATGCATGGGAGTTTTGGTATGAGTGGAGATTTGGCCATGGTTCCGCCAAGAGCTGCTACTATTGGACCGGCACAGGTAGTAAGGGCAAAAAACCGGATTCAATCCTTTGGTATTGGCGTTCATGGAACGACAACGTCATGGCAGCGGTTGATTTCCAGGTTGGTAATGCACGGTGAACCGACACCCCTCGTTCCGGAATCAGTACATCAGCTTTTGAGAACGGATGCCTATATTACGGAGACTGTTGCGATGGATATTGAACCGGATTTTGAAAAGGGATACTAGATGAAGAGAGAGAAAATCAAAGAGTTGTTGAAAAGCAAGGATGTTGTTATTGATGTCCATACACATATCGGTATCTCGCCAAAATTCTTTTACCAATTCGGTTATCCCTATGCACTTTCTTTTGAGGACCTGGTTATTCGAATGGAGTTGCTTGGAATTGACCACTCTGTAGTTTTTCCCTTTGTCGATTCTGCTTTCTATGAAATTGACCGTAATTCATCGAAGATCAAAACAACTACCAGATTTTGCGACTTTCCATATGAGTTGGAAAATCGCAACCTGCTGAATGAAGTCAATGACATATTCCCCAAATTTAGCAGTAAGGCGCTCCCTTTTCTCATGTTCGATCCATCAAGAGAGCCTGACAAACAAGCTGCTCATTTGGAAAAGCTGTCTGAGAAATACCCGGTTTTCGGATTAAAAACGGCAACTACTTATATCCAGGCTTTTGTTAATGATTTAGAGACCAAAGGCAAGCCGATTCTTGATTTGGCTCGAGAAAAGCAACTTCCCATTACTTTTCACTCTTCAGTACATCCTGAAGATCCATGGGCTTCAGCTTATGATTTGGTAGATTTCGCAGAAAGGCATCCTGACATTCGAGTTTGTATTGCCCACTCTGCTCGTTTTTTAAAACCAGTATTAGACAAGGCAAACGAACTGGATAATTGTTTTGTGGATTATTCCGCTTTTATCATTCACTGTAAACTTGCCGTGCAAAACTCATCCGGTGTAGCAACCAAAGACCTTCGATTTGATGCTGATTATAATGATCCATTTTCGGTGATGCTCAAATTGGCAGAGGCCTATCCAAATACCATGCTGTGGGGAAGTGACACTCCATTTAATTATTGGATTCAAAAATATTATACCGCAGATGGGATATTAAATGATGACAGATTGGAATGTGGATATAAAGAAGAAAGCCAATTGTTAGAGAACTTACCCAATGAAATAAAAACAAAGATCGCCTATACAAACAATTTGCGATTTTTATTCGGAGAAGAAGTATGAATAAGAAATTATTGGCAGGCTCAGCAATTATTGGCGTCACCCCGCAAAAACCTATGTTTCTGCATGGCTATCCGCATGTAGAGCGAATCAGTGAAGGGGTTCATGATCCGTTGTATGCATCTGCGTTAATCATTGATAATGGGTTAACGCAAATTGGGTTTTGTGCCGTGGATGTAGTCTTTATAAGTGGAGAAATTACTGAGAGGGTTCGTGACAGGGTTCACAAGGAGACGGGAATCGCTAAACAAAATTTAATGATCTCCGCATCGCATACCCATTCCGGTCCGGTGACATTTAGCGATATTTTTTATGATCCTGTAGTACCAAAGGCAGACCCGGAATATATTACCTATTTAGTGGATAAGTTGGTTGAGGTTTATGTCGAGGCGTTTCAAAAAAAGAAGGAAAGCAAAATTGCCATTACAACAGCAGACGGATCTGGTGTTGGGGGCAATCGGCGAAGTAAAACAGATGCAGTTGATCCTGAAGTACCTATGGTTGTACTAAAGGATATTACAACTGATAAGGTTTTTGCCTTGTCAACGATCTATTGTATGCATCCAACCATATTACATGAAGATTCAAAGCTTTATTCGGCAGATTTCCCCGGAAATACCCGGGAATACATCAAAAATAAATTAGGCGAAGACGCTATTTTACTCTATCATACAGGCCCATCCGGTAATCAATCACCACGACATTTTATCAAATCAAATACGTTTGATGAAGCAGAGCGTCTGGGATTCAAGCTTGGTGAACAGATCATAAAAAGTATCTTGGAATTGGGAGATTTTCAATATCAGACTTGGATACCACTTTCCATTCGACAAGCTAGTATAATGCTTCCTAAAAAGAAGTTTATGTCCGTTAAAGCCGCGGAAGAAAAAGTGATTTTAGTAAAGAACAAATTAGAACAGATGCGGCGTGGTGGAGCACCTTCAACAGAAATCCGGACAGTAGAGTGTGATTGGTTTGGTGCCGAAGAAAACAAACAATTGGCAGAAATGGCCGCAGGTGGTAAGCTTGAGCAGGTTTATCAATCTGTATTACCTGCTGAAATTGATATAATAGGAATCGGTGACAAGCAATTTGTTTTTTTACCGGGAGAAATGTTTGTTGAATATTCATTGGCCATCAAAGAAAAATCACGGAATAAAACCTTTATCGCCAGCCTGGCAAACGGCGTGTTGGCAGGGTATATCGTTACCGAAGCAGCAGAAATAGAGGGCGGCTATGAAGCATCAAATAGTATTTTTCCGGCCAGTGTCGGTCAAATATTGGTAAACCATGTTTTGGCGCTACTTGGGAAATGAGAATAAAAATAAAAAACAATGCAACATTATAATCGACGTCATTTTATTAAAACCATCGGTGCTGCCTCGTTAGCGAGCACCATGCCAGGAACATTAATCTCCAAGCCAAGTGGAAGCAGTATATGGGCCAACTTGTTGCATCTCAGTTTTAATATGTGGGAGGATTGGAGCGCTCCCGGAAAAGAAATGCGCTACTATCGCCCTCACCTGCGCTTTGATGAAAAATTGTGGAATGATCTTTTAAAAAAGATGGAGACCAATCATCTTAACATGGTGGTTCTTGACTTAGGCGATGGAGTACAATATGAGAGCCATCCTGAGATTGCAGTAGAAAATGCCTGGACTGTACAAAAACTAAAGAAGGAATTAAGCAAAATGCGTGATATGGGTCTGGAGCCAATACCTAAACTAAATTTTGCTTCTTCACATGATGCCTGGATGGGCGAATATTCAAGGATGCTGTCAACAGAAAGGTACTATAAAGTGTGTTCAGATCTTATTGCGGAGGTTTGTGATATTTTTGACACGCCGCGTTTTTTTCACCTGGGAATGGATGAAGAAGATGCCGGAAATCAGAAATACTATAAATACATGGTTGTACGCCAATACGATCTCTGGTGGCATGATTTTCTGTTTCTCCATAATGAAGTGAAAAAAAACGGCTCCCGCAGTTGGATCTGGTCTGATTACCTTTGGCATTATCCTGACCGGTTTTTTGAAAAAATGCCAAAAGATGTGCTGCAGAGTAATTGGTATTATGGGACAAAATTCAAGAAAGACAAAATGGTGGAAGCCTATAACCAGCTTGATAAAAATGGATACGACCAAATCCCGACTGCGAGTAATCATTCTAACAATGAAAATTTTGGAATGACAGTAGATTATTGCCAAAGACATATTCAGAAACAACGCTTGTTTGGGTTTTTGCAGACACCCTGGCGCCCAACAATTGAAGAATTTCGCCAGCGTCACATGGAGGCTATAGAACAGGTCGGTGCGGCTATTCGTGTGACTGAATGAGAAGCGGTAAATAATAGTAAATATTTAATTTCCCCAAAAGGTTTTCGATGATTGCTATTTTACTGGGGTCACCTTATTCAATTTTCAAATGAAATCAAATACTGTTATTCCGAATCCTAAATTTTATGTATATGGATAAAATCTCCCTAACCGCACTGGATTGGATCATAATAATTGGGTATGGTGTTGGAATGCTTTTGGTCGGTTTTTATTTTTCCCGACAGAATAAAAGCTCTGATGATTACATGCTTGGAGGTAGGAATATGTCGCCATGGAAGGTTGGCCTTTCTCTATTTGCAACAATGTTTAGTGCGGTATCTTACTTGTCAATGCCTGGAGAGATGATCAAATACGGACCGATGATCTGGTCTTCTTTATTTGCCTTACCGCTAATATATATTGTTGTTGCCTATTTTTTCATTCCATATATAATGAAACTTAATATAACCAGCGCTTATGAACTGTTAGAAACAAAACTTGATGTTCGTAACAGAGTGGTCGCAGCAATTTATTTTTTGATAATGCGTATCGTTTGGATGGCCGTAATTATTTATATGGTCTCTGAAAAAGTTATAGTTCCCATTATGGGCTGGCCTGAGGATACAGCTTTAATGGTAAGTATTATAATGGGAATAATCACTGTGATCTATACCTCTTTTGGCGGACTGCGCAGCGTAGTTTTGACTGATGTTGTACAAACATTTATTTTATTTGGCGGTACAATTCTGGCTATTATTTTAATTACCAATCAACTGGGAGGAGTTTCCAAAATTATCCCAACGGAATGGCCAGATCAATGGGCGGAATTTGTGTTTTTTGATGCCCGGGCCCGCATAAGTTTTTTACCTGTCATATTAACTACTTTTGGATGGTATGCCTGTACTGCCGGGTCAGATCAAATGGCAATTCAACGCTATTTGGCTACCAAAGATATTAAAACGGCCAAGAAAATGTATCTGAACTCCATGATATCAAATGCTGTAATTAATATTCTATTAGCAATTCTTGGTCTATCCCTCTATGCTTTTTTTAAGATGCATCCGGAATTGCTTTTAAAAGGATCTAACATAATAGATGGAGCAGATCTTCTATTTCCGAGATTTATAGTAATTGGCTTACCTGCAGGTATTTCAGGTTTGGTATTGGCAGGACTTCTCGCCGCGTCCATGTCAAGCCTCTCTTCTGGTATCAATTCTTCTGCTATGTCAATAATCAATGATTTCATTCTTCGATTCAGAAAAACCTCTTTCTCAGAAACAGACCAGATTAAATTGGCGAAATATATTTCCTTCGGGATTGGATTTATCATTGTTTTGTTAAGCCTTGCTGTTGGTAATGTTAAGGGTAACCTGTTGGAATTAACTTATAAAACGATCAATTTACTTGTCGCGCCGTTATTTGTGCCTTTCTTTATGGCTATGTTTATTCGTTGGGCGAAACCAACTGCAACTTTTATTGGTACGATATCCAGTGGTTTTATAGCCGTATTGATCAGCTTTTCACAAGAATTATTTGGAGTAGGTATCTCTTTTCTTTGGATCATTCCCGGATCTTTTTTAGTTGGAGTTATCATTAGTATTGTTTTGAGTATGCTCCATTTTGGAGATCACCCTCAGGGAGTTGACAGCTAAAATATCCAAAAGTAATTAATGGAGAATCTTTTAAATTCAAAATCTGATCCGGATAAGGACAAGATGGAAATTGTCGAAAGAGGCATATTGACATCCGCTGTAGCAGGAACTACTCATGCTACATTTACGTTTCCATCTGTGGTTGCGCTCTCCAATGGCGAGCTTCTGGCAACTTGTCGGGTTGGTTCAAAAAAGGATATTGCAGATGAGACGATCGAAATATATCGATCCGCCGATGGAGGGCTTAATTGGAGCGAAGGAAAGAAACCTTTTGCTGATATACAGGTAAATGGCTTAAAAGGATCTCTTATGATTTGCTACCTAACCGAGATCAAACCCGGGCACCTTATCGCTGCCTGTATGTGGGTTGACCGACAGACATATCTGGGAAAACCTCTTTTCAATACCGAAACGGAAGGTTGTTTGAATATGGTAATATTAATGTCTGATTCTTTCGATGGTGGAAGAACATGGGCACCATTGCGTGAAATTTCTTTGCCAGATGATATTGGTCCACCAAGTCTGACCGGCCCAATCCTGAAGTTGCAAGATGGGAGTCTTGCCATGACAATTGAAACAAACAAACACTATTTAGATAAAACAAAATGGTATCAGCGCGTAGTATTATTTCATTCGGTAGATGAAGGTAAGACCTGGAAAGAACCGATCACGGTTAACGAGGATAAAAGTGGAAAGATGTTTTATTGGGATATGCGTGCCGGAGTAGATCCGGATGGCAGGATAGTGGCATTTTCATGGAATTACGATAGTGAGACAAATAAATACCACAACATTCTACGCCGCATAAGTTCTGATAACGGTAAAACATGGTCGCAAAATGAAGATATGGGTTTTGCAGATCAGCCTTCACATCCTGCTATTTTGCCAGATGGTCGTGTTGTATTGGCATGGGTGGATCGATTTGGAAGTCATTCGATCCGGGCTCGAATGGCGCCAGCCATTGACCAATTCTTTGATGAGCGCTCAGAATTGATTTTGCATACGCAAGAAATATCCGCGACTACCACAGGGAATACAGGTGATTTACTTGGTGACATGAGGCTGTGGAGTTTTGGATTGCCATTCGCTGAAGTTTTACCAGATGGGGATGTGATGGTATTGTACTATGCAGGAACAGAAGATGTACTGGATATCCATTGGGTAAAGCTTCGATTAGCCACATAGATCATCGCATCTATTAACCTTTAAATCGCATAGGTAGTTAAGAGTCGTCGAACCTATTAAGTTCGGAATATCATTATGAATCAAAGAATACTAAAAAGCACCGATATCCAGGTTTCTGAAATTGCTTTTGGCGGTGTTGAGATTGGAATGCCATATGGGATTGGGGTGAATAGCAAAGCTGATATGCCTTCTCAATCACAGTCAATTCATTTATTGCACGCGGCTGTTGATGGTGGTATAAATCTTTTTGATACGGCCCGATTGTATGGGGCCAGTGAATCTATTATGGGATCGGCTTTTCAGGATATGAGAAACCAGGTTGTAATCAGCACCAAATGCAGGTTTTTACGCAATGAATTCGGAGTGTTACCCCCACCTGGTAAATTGAAGGGATTTATCGAAAGATCATTGCGGGAAAGTCTTACAGCTCTGCAAACAGATTTTGTTGATATTTATATGCTTCATCTAGTGGATGATGAGATTCTTGATAAAGAGGAGGTGGCAGAAATATTTTTAAATCTTAAAAAGAGAGGTGCAATTCGAGCTACCGGTGTTTCCACATATTCGGTCGAGGAAACAAAAAAAGCAATAGAAAGCGGTGTTTGGGATATTATCCAATTGCCATATAACCTCCTGGATCAATCTCAGGAAGCCAACATTTCTCTTGCCGCCAAAAAGGGGGTTGACATCGTAGTACGGTCGGTGCTATTCAAAGGGATTTTGAGTGAAAAGGGCAAAAACCTGCATCCTGCACTTAAAGATGTAGAGCAACACATTAAGCTGTATGAAGAATTGATGAGCGATCATTTTTCAGATTTGTCTGCATTAGCTACAAAATTTGCGCTTTCATCCAATCAAATATCTTCAGTACTAATTGGAATAGACAGGGAGGATTATTTACAGAAATCCTTGGCTATTGCAAATGGGAGTTATCTGGATGATGAAACATTAGTGAGAGCCAAAGAACTTCAATACGTGGATCTTAAATTTCTCGATCTGGTCAGATGGGATAAGAATGGGTGGTTAACTTAAAATTCAGTTTAAACAAATAATAGAAAAAATGAAAAAACAAATATTGACATTCGTGGCCTCGATCTTTTTGCTTGGAGTTTTTGGAGGTAATGTCCTTGCAGCAGAAAAGAAAAATGAAAAAGGTGAAAACAGTGACAATCCTGAAATAATTGATCTTGGTTCAAGACTTGAATTATTTACTGACTATTTTCTCATCGAATCACTGGATAAGGTTTCATTGAAACTTCATGAACCTATTGACAAAGGATCTGTTCTTAGTTTTGATAAACTCTGGGAAGGGCCATTTTCCGGATATTGCACAGTAATAAAAGATGGTGATCTTTTCAGATTGTATTATAGGGGATTACCGACAGCAGGAAAAGATGGAAGGCCTGACGAACATACATGTTATGCAGAATCACAAGATGGTATTCATTGGTCAAAACCAGACTTAAAAATTCATGAGATAAATGGATCGTTAAACAATAATGTCATACTATCTGATATAGCTCCGGTTACTCACAACTTTAGTCCTTTTATGGACACTCGATTGGATGTGAATCCAAAACGCAAATTCAAAGCTTTAGGAGGAATAGAAAGCAGTGGTCTAATCCCTTACGTCTCAGAAGATGGAATTCATTGGACTAATTTGCAGAAAGAACCTGTATTAAGAGGTAGAAAAAGTGATTTTGATTCTCAAAATGTTTCCTTTTGGTCAGAAGACGAACAACTATATATTTGCTATTACAGAACGTGGGTGACAGTACATGAAACGCGCTACAGGTCCGTGGCCAGGGTAACTTCTAAAGACTTTATCAATTGGACAAAACCTATTGAAATGGTTTTTGGAGAAACTCCACAAGAACAACTATATACCAACCAAACATCACCTTATTACCGGGCTCCACATATTTATATTTCGGTGGCGGCAAGGTTTATGAAAGACAGGCAGGTACTTACCAATGAAGAAGCCAAAAAATTGGATGTAAACCCAAAATATTTCAAGGATTGTTCTGATGCCATTTTAATGACCACTCGTGGAGGAAATTCGTATGACCGGACTTTTATGGAAAGCTTTATTCGCCCGGGAATCGGTTTGCAAAACTGGGTTTCGAGATCCAATTATCCAGCCCTTAATATCGTACAAACCGGTCATGATGAAATGTCGATTTATGTAAATCAGGATTATGCACAGCCAACTGCTCATCTACACAGGTACACATTACGCATTGATGGTTTTACTTCAATAAATGCCCCATACAAAGGTGGTGAGATGATGACTAAACCAATTCGATTTACCGGGGATGAGCTACTGATTAATTTTGCGACCTCAGCGGCAGGATATGTAAAAGTTGAAATACTCGATTTAAATGGAAATAAAATCGAGGGTTTTGAATTGGAGAGCTCAACGGAAATTATTGGAAATGAAATTGAGAAAACAGTTACCTGGAAAGGAAATCCGGATTTAAAACAATTAAATGATCAACCGGTAAGGCTCCGATTTGTGATGAAAGATGCGGATTTATATAGTATCAGATTTAGATAGAAAATTCAAATAGGGCGGGGATCTATGAAAAATCAGCTCAATACTTGTATAAAAAAGTTTTTAGAAATAGGTCTAGTTGCAATGATATTAATGTCTGTTTTTCAATACACTGCCTGTGAAATTGAGCATAAAACATCGTTGCAAGATTTAGACAGTTTAAAAAAATCGGTATTGAAAACCCATGCCAACTGGCAGTTGTTTATTGATGACTACTGGATTGCAGAAAGCCATAATATCACTTCAACTTTGCATCAACCACAAAAATATGCAAAAAACCCATTAATTCGTGCTGATGTTCCCTGGGAGCAAAACCCATATTGTTTTGGCACCGTCATATACGATGAGGAAGATTCTATTTTTAAATTCTGGTATCAGAGCTATAATGATGAGGATGTACCTCTCCCTGATAGAACGCCGGTCCTTTATGCTACCAGTGCTGATGGCATACAATGGAATCGACCAAATTTAGAAATATTTGAATTTCAAGGATCATCTGAAAATAACATCATATTACAGAATTACGGACATCATGATCTTTACTCTCCAAGTGTAATAAAAGATTACTTAGAAACCGACCCTGACAAAAGATATAAAATGGTTTGGTGGGACTTCCCTCTGGGAAAAGAAGGATATCAGGATGATGGGATGTGTGTTGCTTTCTCACCAGATGGCATCCATTGGTCAAAATATCCCAAAAACCCAGTGATTCATGCTAATAAAACTGAAAAGTCTATTAGCGATGTCATGTCTGTCATGCAAGATAAAAACACTGGTAAATATGTTGCTTACACCAAAGGCTGGGCAGATCCCTGGCCTTCACATCGACAAATTGTACGCACGGAGAGCAGCGATTTTATACATTGGTCAGAACCCAAAGTTGTAATTCGTCATGCAAATGATTTAAGGGATCCACAATCTTATGGAATGACGGTATCCCAGTTTGGGGAAAACTATATCGGGATGATGTACTCTTATAAAAAGCCCGGCAATGAGACCATTGATGTTCAGCTTACTGTAAGTCATGATAATAAAAGTTGGAACCGTGTTGCGAACCAGGGAACTTTTATCCCTCTTGGTACATCGGGTACCTGGGATGATGGAATGATTTTTTGTGCCCCAGTGTTCAATCATGGAGATAAAACACTGATTTACTACAGTGCATGGGATAACTCTCACGATAGTAAGGAACGGCGCCGAAGTGGTATTGGCCTTGCCACTCTGCGCTTGAACGGTTTTGTTTCCCTCGATGCAACTGATGCTGGAAATATTACTACCCACCTCATGAAAAATGCCAATGGACCGTTGCTCGTAAATGTGAATGCCGCAGGTGGTTCATTGCGAACCGAATTGATAGATGATGAGGGGAATCCTCTTTTGGATTATTCGATGAGCGAGTGTTTGCCGATTCAGTCTGATAATATTTCAAAGATTGTCAAGTGGAAAAATCATGCTGAATTACCAACAGGGCTTAAGGAATTTAGAATCCGTTTTAAGATGGATAATGCTTCACTATATGGATTTTATGCTGGTTCTGATGTTAGACGAGTTGTAAAATAAAACACTATGAAAAATTAAAATCATGGTAGATTAATAATAATGTTTTTTTAAAAAGATTCAAGCACCATTTTAAAATGAATTTAAGATGAATGTCAAAAAACTATTAAGCTTAAAAGGGAAAATAATCTTAGTAACTGGCGGTGCCGGAAGATATGGGAAATGTATTGTGGAAGGGCTGGCAGAAGCAGGAGGAACTGTAATCACTGCATCTAGAAATCTTGATGCCGGGAAAAAAATAGCTGTGAAATTTCAAAATATAGGTTTGGATGTACACGCCATAAGAGTTGATCAGGCGGACCAAAAATCAGTTAAAATATTAAAAGAGCAAATTTTGGATAAGTTTAATGGGCTGGATGTATTCGTTAATAATGCAGTCAGTGCGCAACCTATGAAAGGATACGATGGACCTATCGAGCAGTTTACTGAGTCGATGCGCGTAAATGCTACCGGAATGATGGATATCCTCCGTGAAATGGCCGACCTGATCGCCGCCAAAGGAGGAGGAAGCATTATCAATATCAGCTCAATGTTTGGTATGTTCGGCCCGGATCTTTCCAATTATGAAGGTACTGACATGGGCGATTTGCCTCCGGATTATTTTTTCCACCGGGGTGGAATCATCAATTTAACCAAATATCTAGCCAGAATGTTGGCGAAGAAAAATGTTCGTGCCAATTGCATTAGCCTTGGTGGTCTGTTCGATAATCAGCCCAAACGATTTGTTGAAAACTATAGCAAAAAGGTTCCTGTTGGCCGCATGGCAAATAATGATGATATCAAGGGTTTGGCTGTATTACTTGCTTCTGATGCCTCGGCTTATATCAATGGTGAAAATATTTTGATGGATGGAGGAATGCATGCCTAAAGATTCCATTACCTCTGAAATTGACATGAATCAGATACAATTTGGATATTATATTAAGAATCAATGTCGATAAGTTAAACTCCTATTATCCCTCTCTGGAGAGGGTGAGGGTAGAGGTAATACAATCAATTTTCTTAACTAAACTACTTCGAATTAAGAATAATAAAAATGAAAAAAACATCACATCTTTTTATAGGATTAATCATTGCATTAAGTACTACCCAGTGCAATATTGAATCCAGTACGTCAAACAGCAATAACTCATTGCCGGAGGGATTACACAAACTAGGATATAATAACCCCGATTTACTGGTAGATTTAGATGCAGGATTTAAGGCGATTCCGATGCCCATGGATTTTGATGGGGACGGGGATTATGACCTTCTGATTTCTGAATCGGGAGCTTATGCGGAAGCCGGGATTTTTTATTTTGAAAATATAAGTGGAAATGTGGAAATGCCTGTTTTTAGAAGGGGTATGAAAGTTTCTTATGAACGCAGAAGGTTGGGTTCCGATGGCTCTAATTTTGAAGCATCCAATGTTGATGGACATGTTCATGTAATTACCCCTGACAATGTCAGGGAGCGACTTTTGATTTATAAAAATGTTCCGCAAAATGTTTTCTGGGATGACAATGAAATACATCTTACAGCCAAAGGTTATGAGTATTTACACTTTTATAAAAATTCCCAATGGAAAATAATTGATTTTGACGGAGATGGAAATAAGGATTTAGTATGTGCTGCCTTCTCTACAAGTTCTCCACGTTTGCGTGGTGTCGGAGCCAGCGAGCGTAAAAAAGCTTATTCGGGTTTTAAAAAACACAACCAGCTCATTTTTATTAAAAATGGCGGAGATAATAATAAGCCAGTTTATGAAGATCCAATTGAGATATTTAAAGAGAATGGCGAATCTCTGGCTAAAAACCTTGCCATTAAACCGATGTTTGCAGATTATGATAATGATGGAGATTACGATTTTATAGGTATTGGAAAAGCGGATGAAAATGTTAAACAAAGTGGGAAATGGAGAGATAATTATTATATCTATTTTGAAAATACTGGAACGAAATCAAAGTATAAATTTGACACTAGTAAAGTTTTAAAATTTAATAATATTCCCATTCTAATGGAATCGCGGGCAACTATCCACTCCACAGCTATTGATTGGGATAAGGACGGACATGTGGATATCATTGCCGGGGATGAAGGGGGCAGAATAGCATTTCTAAAAAATACAGGGAAATTAATCGATGGAGTTCCGCAATTTTTACCACCACGTCATTTTCAGCAAAAAGCAAAATATGTTGACTTTGGTGCACTTACAGCACCACGTGTATTCGATTGGGATGGTGACGGATTAGACGATATTATCAGTGGAAATGGAGTTGGATATATAGGTTTTTATAAAAATTTGAGAGGATATACTCCAAAGTGGGATGCGCCAAAACTTTTAGAGATCAACGGTACACCTATCAGGATTATTCAAGATGAGGCCCTTCCCAATACCGAAGAACCAAAATGGGGCTATACTACTATCGATGTTGGATTTTGGGATGACGATGAACTTCCTGATATTTTGGTTAATGATCATAATGGGAATGTGGTTTGGTTGAAAAATATTGGCAGCAGGACTGAGCCTAAACTATCACCACCGCAACCGCTAATAGTTAATTGGGAAGGAAAGCCGCAGAAACCTGCCTGGACTCCGGGTGTCTCCAAAGGAAATGAGTTACTTGCTCCCTGGAGAACCTCTCCTTTTATAATGGATTTTAATGGCGATGGATTAAATGACCTCGTAATGCTGGATTATGAAGGATACATAGCCGTTTATCTTCGTTATAAAGAAAATGAGGAATTGTTGCTGGCACATCCAAAAAGAAGTTTCGTCTATCCTTCGGGAGAGCCAATTCTCCTAAATCAACGAACCGGTTCTAGCAGCGGGCGATTAAAAATCACTTTTGCCGATTGGGATGGCGATGGCCTTGAAGATCTGGTTTTTTCATCGAAACCGGCAGTGGATTGGATGAAAAACATGGGGATGAAAGAGGGTAAGATGACGCTTCAATACATGGGCCGTGTAGCTTCCAGAACGTTAATGGGGCACACTGACGGACCGGTAGTCGCCGACTGGAATAAAGACGGAATACCCGATCTACTGATAGGAACAGAAATTGGTGTCTTTTATTACTGGGAGCGACCAGGTTTCGATATTACAACAACAATGACAACTTCAGGAAAGCAACAACCGGCAAATTATCCATATTTCAAAAGATGATGGCCAGGGTAAAACCGGAGACAAGTAACTGTCAACTGTCATCAAATTTCTTTTAAAAAATTCACCGGTAATAATTCTATCTGAAAAGTCTATTGCCTGCCTCCCTTTGCAACAACCTGGTTTAATAAGTCGGCCAATTCTTTCGTTTTCTCAGGGTTGTGTTCTGCCACATTATTCTGCTCCCGAATATCATTTTTAAGGTTGTATAATTGTGGAATGGTGTCATTCCCCAATTCAATATCTACATATTTATTGTATCTGGCTCCGTTATTTGGCTCTATATATTTCCAATCGCCTTTAATAATTGATAATGCACGGGCACTTTCTATCACATGATCCCTCCCGGTTTTATTATTTCCCAACAATACATCCAGCTGGTTCTGACTATCTCCGGCGTCATTTCTGTCAAACTGTTGATTTGAAAACGTGGCTAATGATGCCAGAAAATCCACTTGGCTCACAAGTGCATCTGAATTTCCTACAGGAACATTCCCGGGCCAACGAACAATTAAAGGGATCCTCGTTCCGGCATCAAATGCACTGTACTTTCCACCTCTTAGAACACCGGCGGGTTTATGCCCATTTACTTTTATAACTGCGTCATCCTGGTAGCCATCATCTAATACAGGGCCGTTGTCGCTGGTGAAAATTACGAGTGTGTTTTCTGTGAGCCCTAGCTTGTCGAGGGTGTTGATGATTTCGCCGGTACACCAGTCAAGCTGCACGATGGCATCACCTCTGGGGCCCATACCACTTTTCCCAACAAACCTGGAATGTGGTACGCGGGGTACATGAATATCATGAGTGGAAAAGTAAAGGAAAAAAGGATCATCTCCTTGCTTTTCAATAAAGTCGATAGCTTTCCCTGTGATCACATCCGCCATATCTTCGTCAACCCATCTCGCGGCCTGTCCTCCGGTCATATATCCGATTCTTCCAATTCCGTTTATAATAGTGTTGTTATGTCCGTGACTGTGCTTCATTTTTAATAGTTCAGGATGATCCTTTCCGGTAGGTTCATCACCAATAGGTTTTCCATAGCTCACCTCAATGGGATCATTTGGGTCAAGTCCGACGATTTTATAATTTTCTACATATACGCAGGGTACGCGATCGCCTGTTGCAGGAATAAGGAAAGAATAGTCAAAACCAATCTCTTTTGGGCCGGGTTTAATCTCCTTATTCCAGTCAGGACCACCATCGGGTCCTAAGCCCAGGTGCCATTTTCCTACTACACCCGTGTTATATCCAGCCCTTTTCAACACAGAGGCAATAGTTTCTCTCCCAGGTTCAATGATCATCGCAGCATTTCCGCGAGCCACGCCAGTGCCTTTCTTTCTCCATGCGTAAGATCCTGTAAGCATAGAAAACCTCGACGGAGTACATGTCGCCGATGAAGTATGAGCATTGCTGAATTTCAATCCCTCATTGGCAATTCGGTCAATATTTGGCGTTTTGACGTTGGTCATGCCATAGGAGCTCAAATCTCCATAACCCAGGTCATCTGCATAGATGAGTACAATATTGGGCAATCGATTACCTGATTCCGGTTTTTCACTGGGGCGGCATGAGATGAAAAAGCATTCAAATCCCGTGAATAGTATTATTGTTAAAAGTCTCATAAGAATAAATGGTGTTTATTTGTCAAATTTATTTGAATTGGCGAAAATACTTTGCTTTATTCACTTTCCTTTTTTTCATCCTTCACATCACCCAATTGCTCAATTTTAAACCTGTCGAGTAGAGCAGAAGTATGTTCCTGTTTCATAAGTTCAGCAATTCGCTTTATAATCTCAGGATTTTCGGAAGCAACGTTATGCTGCTCAGTAGGATCATTTTGCAGATTATATAGTTCTATTTCCATGCTACCTTTAAATATTTTCCTTCTGATCGCTTTCCAGTCGCCCATCCTCACAGCCTGCTGACCGGTATAAGAAGGAAATTCCCAATACAAAAATTCATGCTGCTTTTGTTCTCCATTATCCAATAATTCGGGGAGGAAACTTATGCCATCAATATTTTCCGGAGCATTAACTCCAGCCACATCTGCAAGTGTTGGCAACACATCCCAAAAGGCAGAAATCAATTCGCTTGTGGAACCTGGAGCAATTTTCCCTTTCCAACTTGCGATCATCGGTACGCGAATACCACCTTCGTGCGTAAATCCTTTTCCCCAACCATATTCACTTTTGAACGGTTTTGCGCTATCAAAAAACGGAGAGTCTGTTCCACCATTATAGGTTGGCCCATTGTCGCTACTGAAGATAATCAGTGTATTTTCGTATAGCCCCAAGTCTTTAAGCTTCTGAACAATTTCACCGACCTGACTATCGAGATAGGATACCATTGCCGCATAAGTTGCCCTCGGATAACGATTGGGGAAATACCCTCTATTGCCGATGTATGGTTCTTCATCTCCAAATTTCTTCACATATTTATCTACAAATTCCTGGGGTATTTGCAAAGGGGCGTGCGTTAAAGGAGTCGCGTAATAAAGAAAAAATGAATTGTCTTTGTTTCGTTCTATAAATCCTAATACTTCATCCTGCATCAGTTTTGGAGCGTAGTCTTTCTGAAAATACTTGGAATAGCTCGCCAGATCATACGGATCTGCAGCACTATCCAGCTTTGTTCCAGGTACTACCAAATCATTATCCAACCAGACTTTTTCCTTATTTTTCCATAAGTGTTTGGGGGTCAAGGTGTGCGCTTGTCTTTGGCAGTTGTAGCCGTAGAAAAAATCAAATCCCCTATTGTTTGGTATGCCATCAGTCAGCGGAGCGCCGAGTCCCCATTTTCCAACAATTGCAGTCTTATACCCTGCTTGCTGAAGAATATTACCGATTGTGGGAATACTGTCCGGCATGGGTCTTTGTCCTTCGAGATTGGGATCATCGACAGCTTTGGCATAATTCCAGACTTCTCCGCGAACCGCCCATTCGTCATTTCCGCGGATGTATGCATGGCCTGCATGTTGACCAGTGAGCAAAACACATCGTGAAGGTGCGCAAACAGGAGCTCCGGCATAATGTTGTGTAAAACGCATCCCGTTTGCAGCCAGCTTATCAAGCTGCGGAGTTTCTATAAGCTCTTGGCCATAACTTCCCAACTCGGCATAGCCAAGATCATCGGCCAGAATATAGATGATATTTGGTTTCTTTTCTTCCTGTTGGCTCATACAACCTGCAAGCATAATTAGTGCCGCACAGGAAGAAAGAAAGACACGTTTAGATTTCAAATAAAGTGAATCGTTTTTCATAATGGTTTTGTTCTAAAAAAATGGTTATATAATCTAATCAATTGTTTTTTGATAATCCGGATTCTTCTCTTTCGGCACCGGCGCATGGACTTCTTCCCGCCAATTTCTTAAATTTTCCAGTAATTCTTTCCTTTTTTCTGGCATTGCTTCGGCAAGGTTTTTACTTTCAGAAATATCTTTTTTAAGGTTGTAGAGTTGCAAGCTGCCATCTTCAAAATCTTCAATCAACTTCCAATCGCCTTTTCTAATTGCTGAAGATGGAACAGCTCTCCATCCTCTGACTAAATCTCCTGGATTTTTAATGCCTTTGTAAGATTGCAAATATGCAGGGAAGTGCCAATAAATAGCGTCCCTTTCAATGCTACCTTCATTTAATAATATTGGCACAAGACTCTCTCCATCTGTTTGATACTTTTTAGGATCTCCTCCAGCCAATTCTACAAAAGTTGAATAAAAATCAATCCCTATGACAACTTCATCACTTTTTGTGTCAGGCTTTATTTTTCCCGGCCACCAGGCGATCATCGGCTCGCGAAAACCGCCTTCATACATCATTCCTTTCGATCCTTTCAATGGATAATGTGTGGTTACTCCTCCGTAGCCACCATTGTCAGAAAAGAATATCACGATGGTATTTTTATCCAAATCCAGGTCCTTTAGTTTCTTTAGAACCCGGCCCAAACTTTGGTCTGTACTTTCAATCATGGCTGCATACACAGGATTGTCCTGTCCGTTATCACCTGCCTTATTTTTATATTTAGCTGTTATATCAGCTTTCGCCTGAATGGGTGTATGTACCGCATAATGAGCGAAATACAAAAAGAAAGGAACTTCTTTATTTTTTTCAATAAAATTAAGGGCTTCGTCGGTCAGGCGATCTGTCAGATATTCACCTTCTGGCCCATCAACTAGGTTTGGGTTTTTATATGGGCTGAAATAGCTCCTTGGATGACCGGCATGGTTTCCTCCAATATTTACATCAAAACCCTGTGCCTGGGGCGAAGTTTTCTCATCTGCACCCAAATGCCATTTCCCAACATGGCAATTGGTGTATCCATTTTCCTTCAAGGCTTCTGCCAGAGTAACAAAACTCCCATCGAGTTCGGTATTGTTAGGGCTGGGGATCAGCATACGGTTTTCTGATTTTCCACGTGCTGGATTTCCTACAGTATATACACCATGCCTGGGGGAGTACATTCCGCTCATGAGACATGCTCTTGTTGGAGCGCAATTTGGAGCATTAGCATAGGCGTTTGTAAATCTCATGCCCTCTCTTGTCATCTGATCAATATTAGGAGTCTCATAATATTTACTTCCCATGTATCCAACGTCCTTCCAACCCAAATCATCGACCAGGAATATGATGAAATTAGGTTTTTCAGCTTTTATGGTGCATGCACTAAAAATTACAGTCGTGTAAATAAAAAATACCAATTTTCTCATCTGTTCATATTTTATTTATGTGATTGTTGCCAAGACATGCAATGTTCTACTTGCATTTCCTTAAATCGCTCAGGCCTTGCCGGTTTCATTCCAATGAATTATATTTTTCCATGATCCAATTTTGATCATATTGCCTTAAATTAAATTTAATCCAGTAGTATTCCGTTCGAAATACCGGATGGGTGAGTTCCTTTTCCCATTCAAATAGTTTATACAGAAGGTCCTCAACAAGAGCAGGGTTTTTAAGGGCAAGATTATGTTGTTCTGCTTCATCACTTTCTAAATCGAATAAAAGAGGCATGCGATCCGGCAGACGAATCAGTTTCCAATTTCCATCTCGAATAGCCGCACTTTTTGCCCTACGCCAATACAGTGTCCGCTCCGGAATAGGAGTAGATTTTTCTGATAAATACGGTAAGAGATTAATTCCATCATAATTCTCCGGATTCGGTAATGTTATTCCTGTGGCAGCCATGCAGGTCGTAAAAATATCCAATGAAATTACAGGTTCATCGACCACCAATCCTTTCCTGAGTTTAGCCGGCCAGTGAATTAAGAAAGGAACACGTACACCACCTTCAAGCAGTGTACCTTTCATACCCCGGAGATGCCCATTAAGCGACCCGTTGTGAGGTGTTGGACCGCCATTGTCATTGAGGAAAAATAATAAGGTATTTTCCGCAAGTCCAAGTTCTTGTAATTTATCCAATACATTTCCCACCTGGTCATCCATGGCTTTGTTCATAGCGGCAAGCTTTTGCCGGATTACTTTTTTCTGCCCGGCATAATATTCCATATCATCTTTCTTTGCCTGGATAGGTGTATGAACGGCATTAAATGATAAGTACAAAAAAAATGGAGTTTGCCAATTTTTTTCGATGAATTGAACCGCTTCAAAACCAAAGGCATCAGTAAGATATGGCAATTCCTTTTTTATATATTCTCCATTTCGTTGAATCTGAAATTTTTGGCCCCTTTTTTGTCGTTTTTCCTGGAAATAATCTGTTGAGCCTGCGAGCATCCCGAAAAAATAATCAAACCCTCGGTTATTAGGATGATATTTTGGAGCATCTCCTAAATGCCATTTCCCTATAATGCCGGTTTTATAACCATTTCCCTTCAGCACATCCGCCAGAGTCTTTTCAGATAACGGCAATCCTCTGAGTGCTTCGTCATCCCCTTTTACGACAGTTTTAGTCGGTAAATTATATTCATGTCCGAAGCGCTGCTGATAACGGCCTGTCAATAAGCCGGCTCGGGAAGGGCTACATACAGATGCTGAGACATATCCGTTTGTAAACCTTATTCCTCCTTTCGCTATGCGGTCAAGGTTTGGTGTTTTAAATTCCGTACTTCCTTGAAATCCAAAATCACCATAACCTGCGTCATCTGATAAAATGATGATGATATTTGGTTTACTATCCTGCGCGTAAACATTGACGGTACAGGTAAAAATAAAAATCAGGACGAATAGGAATTCTTGAAAATTAGTGACCATTGCTTTTTTTAGTAAATTGGGTGACTGTTTTGACAAATTGTAAAAATAAAAGTATTTGCCAAATAAAAGAGTGGGATTATTCAATCCCACCCTTTTCTAACCTTACTTGAATTAAACATTTAATTTAAAGGCCAACCAGGATTTTGCTCTAATTGTGGATTCAATACTATTTGATCGGAGGGTGTTGGTTCCAGATAATAGTACTCGGGAACTCCCGGCGGTATTCCAAATGGAGAAACGTATCCTTCATCGGCTTCTCCCTGTATTGGCAGTTTATCATTATAATCTGAATTTTTTACCCAACGACCAAGCTTTTCGTCATCACCATACTCCACTAATTTTTTCCATCTTTTAATATCAAAAACTCTCCCTAAACCCTCAGCCAAAAATTCTATACCTCGTTCTCTTCTGATCTCCCACAGCTCAGGCGTAATATCCGTGTCTCTTGTTGGATCAGCAGGAATATTCGCAAGATCCAATGGGGCAACATTACCTCTTTCCCATAATGAAACTCTAATCCAAAACTTCCAAAATGAACCGACATGCTACGCATTCAACTTTTCAAGCTTTTTTTTCAGAACGCAAATCAATCGATAGCCATAATATGCAAAAATAAATAATCGAACTAAAGACATTGCTTGGAAACGAGTGATTCTCGTGCATTCTCTGAAGGTGACATTGGTGCGTTCACAGGCTATCCTGGACAAAAAGGCAGTAGAGGGGCATTTCGAAAATGAAATAGTGATCTTAAATATGCAGGTACTCATCTTTCGCTGCTGAGTTGTTCTGTCCGTTTTGCACAAATGTGACAAATGAAAACGGCCAGGCCATCTGATCGCAACGCGGAAGCCTGTATTCTTCAAGGAAAAACATCTCGGTCTCATTGACCACATTCCTCATACTATCCATGGCACCCTCCAAAAGCAGCTCGTTTCCGAATTTGCCTATCCTGTACCAGGTTTCACCATTGTCAGTGGTTTTTAAAAGTTTGATCTCTCTGAATGGTCCAGACCAACCATCCTCCGGCGTTTTTGATATGGTCGAATAAAGTGTCCCATCTACTGATATATTACCGTAACTAAACGGGCTACCATGGTCAAAACGGAGAACAGGATAATTTGCGATGTCTTCTATTTGAAAGTTATCAGCCTTATCGGTTAATCTATATAAATGATTCTGAAAATAGCCCTCCTCAGGATAATCGAACTTAATCCAAATCCCCTCACAAAGTGATGTGATCTGCGAGTTGTCTTCTGACCAGGTAATGCACCAGTTATCGCCATCGAGACAGATACGTCTGAGGGTTTCTTTATTAAATTCGATGCCGGCAGGAAGATTTTTTTCTGCTTTTTCCCTATGGTGTGAACATATTACCAAAACTATCATTGCAGAAAAAAATAAGTGACTAATGTAATCCATCACTATATAATATCTTTTTAAGAATCATTAATTTAACATAGGTTCGGCGCCCATTTCTAACTCCAGCAAACCGCCACTTGAGATTTCGTCATGAGAGATCCAGTATCTACCCAACTTCTTTCCATTAAGCTTCATGGATTGGATATAGATGTTTTCATCAGAATTGTTGTGCGCAAGAATGGTAAAGTTCTTCCCATCGTAATAATCAGAATTCAGAGTTATTTCTACTTTTGAAAATACCGGGGAAGTAATTTGATATTTATTATCTCCCGGACTAATGGGATGTAATCCTATGGAAGCCAACACATACCAAGCTGACATTTGGCCTTCATCTTCATTGCCGACATACCCCTGAACGTCTGTTCCATAAGCCCCCCTGCAAATTGCACGCGTCCATTTTTGCGTCAAATTCGGGAGGCCTAATTCATTAAATAGAAAGGGCACATGATGAACCGGCTCATTAGCATGATTGTAATAATCATTCCAAAGAAAGTCTGATGGAATGCTGTCAAAAAATGTGGTGAGTTCTTTTACCATATAATCCATGCCCATGAGCGCTATCATACCTTCAATGTCATGCGGCACAAACCACCCCTGCTGATATGGATTGGTTTCCATACATCCCTGGCCATGAACATGCTTCCCTTCCCATTTCAACCACGAATTATCTTCATTTTTAGTTCTAAACCAGCGCACATCGCTATCCCAAACACTTTTATACGACCTGGATTTTTCATAGTATAAATTTGATATGGAGTCTTGCCCAAGAGATTCTGCAAATTTCCCAATACACCAATCTGAATAGGTATATTCCAATGATTCTGATAGCGAGCCCGGTGAAAAACCGAATTCATTATTACCAAATTTTTCAACCGTATTTAAACTGTACTGAAAGGCTTTTTCAATATCATAATTTCGAATCCCCTTTTCATAAGCATCGGTGACTACCGAAACGGCAGGATTACCCAGCATGCAGGCCGAATAGCTGTTTACGATTTCCCATTGAGGGAGATACTCCCTTTTACTGATCTCAGCCAACTGTAGCATGGAGTTTATTTCATCATTCACCACATCGGGACGAACGATGGTAAATAAAGGAAACAGGCTTCTGAAAACATCCCAACCGCTAAAAATAGTTCGATATGTGAAATTATCAGCTTTATGAATTTGGTTGTCTGCGCCCATGTATTGGCCATTTTGGTCGGAGTAAATGCGCGGATCAATCATGGCATGATACATCGCAGTATAGAATATTTCCTTTTCAGTTTCTGTCCCTCCTTCCACTTTAAT
The DNA here is from genome assembly GCA_024280115.1 of Bacteroidota bacterium. Taxonomy (GTDB): domain Bacteria; phylum Bacteroidota; class Bacteroidia; order Cytophagales; family Cyclobacteriaceae; genus JAAUQL01. The sequence continues at coordinate 23,771 of JAJRQT010000209.1, forward strand.
GAGATTAATGGATGTATCCCATCGTTCCCTGGCTTGATCCGAAACCTTATTAAAATCCCAATCGGGTATGTCGTGCTCAAGATTTTCTTTTGCGTTGTCAACACTTACAAACGATATTCCTGATTTTAACAATACCTGCTCCTCATTTAAGGTGGAAAATTCCGTATAAAAGCCAAGATGTTTTCCTTTCATTTCCTTCACCATTTTAAAAACTTTCGCCCCTTCAATTATTTCCTGATACGCTTTGCTGGCGACTTCTTTGTTTTTACGAATTTGACCATCGGGAATATCAGCACTCCAAATCCCGAAATCTTTAATTGGCTTGCTAAACTCGCAATAGAAATAAACTGTATAATCCGCTTTTCCTTTACCATTTCCCCAGCCTCCACCTTCCGGAGGGCATTTCATCCATCCGCTAATTGTATAATTATCTTCTACCTTCACATATTGTTCTGTTGAGGTACCTCCAATTCGCCTCGACAAATCAATCTGAATACGAGACTGATTGTGTTTAGGGAAGGTAAACCGTAAAATTCCGGCGCGGGGAGCGGCAGTCAATTCTGTCTTAATGTCATAATCTTGCAACATCACACTGTAATACCCGGCTTTTGCTTCTTCCTGATCATGTGAACAGCGAGAACGGTAACCGGAATCCGGATTGTCATCCTCTCCCTTACTTGTGCGTAACTCACCGGTAGTGGGCATCACCAAAAAGTTGCCAAATTCTCCATACCAGCCTGTTCCACTCAAGTGCATAAAGCTAAACCCTTCAATCGTACTATGATGCCACGAATACCCAGGGGCATTATCTCCACCTGTTCTGGTATCAGGACTTAGCTGCACCAAGCCAAAAGGCGTCGTGGCCCCGGGAAACGTTTTGCCCAATCCATGAAGGCTCCTGCCGGCTTCCATTGAAGTAGAAGCACCTATAAAAGGATTGATGTAATCAACAGGCAACTTCTCTACATGTTGTTTGCATGCGGTTAATCCAATCAGAACTAATATTATTATGCCTGATAAAAAATGCTTCATAGTTTTTTGTATTTACATCCGCACCGAAAATTAAAAAACACGTCCTTGCGAAGGAGGTACGACTGAAGCAATCTTTTTAACTTACAAAAACTCTGAATGTTGAGATTGCCACGTCCTCCTTCGTCGTCCTCGCAATGACGGATATCGACTTTTCGAAGTGGACTTCTATTTACAATTTGAATATTGCCCAAATCGGTTTGTGATCAGATAGAGACTTTTCTTCAATGATTCCTGCGCTTTTCGCCTTTATTCCTTTATACAAAATATGATCAATGACCTTTCCATTGTTTTCCTCACTAGACAATGATGTGGAGTGAGACAAATCTATATTTAATGATTTATAAGGATTACTAAATTGCTGATTGTATAAATGCTGCATAGGTTTAGAATCGAATCGGTCATTAAAATCTCCAGCTAAAACAACTTTGTCGTAATTTGAATAATCATTTTCTAAAATTTGTGATAGATGGAATGCTTTACTTTTTTCCGGATCATCTACCCCGGTGGGTATGTGCAAGCTGAAAATCAAAACGGATTTTTTCTTTGAAACCTTTATAGTAGCAACTACTGCACTTGCCGGTGACCAACGAAGGCCTTTTAATGAAACTTCATGTGGATTTTCCAGTGGGTACTTACTCAATATGGATTTGTATTTACCATAGAACAATTTTGACTTGTCTTTATATTCTTCCTCGTGGTTGGCTGAAGCTATTTTTCCTTCATAACTATATGCCATGCCAAGCAACTCCCCAATTCTTTTAGTCCAACCTTGTCCCGGGACTTCATTAAAACAAATGACATCCGCTTTTTCAGGTTTTAGAAAAGAATACATTTCATCCAACGAAGTATTTCTTCCAAATTCTATATTATAGGCGATTACCTTTAATTTTTGACCTCTGAGGCTTACTGAGACAATACTCAGGAAAATAATCAATGCAAATTTTAATTGTTTCATATTTCTTTTACTTTGATACCATTCTTTCTGAATCCGGATAATTCTTATTTTGTTCTACTTTTATTTTGATGGAAACCTTATTGTAAAGCTTGGAAGAACGAATTCGGGATTCGGTAAATATTAATTCCAAAATAAGCATATATCAGTTTTTTATAATTTTACTCAGTAATTTTCTTTATAGCTTCGGTTTCAGTCATCCGACTTTCCTGCCTCGCGAGAATGCTAGATTCGTTTTCGTATTACTTCCATTAAACCGGCAATCTGCAGGCTGGTTAGTGAAAGTACTCTAATAATTTGTATAGACTAATGACTTAGATTATATTAGCATTCAATTATTTTTTTCCCCGAAACAAGATGTTTTTTTGAGTAGTCGTCTATAACCAAAACCTAATCAGGCCTACTATTATTTGTTTTATATCACTTCACTATGGCAATTAAAAAAAACCGGTATTCTTTATTTCTCCATGTAGGAATGATTCTCCTGGTCCCGGATCATACCACTAAACATGCAACTTCTTTGCATTGATAACATCTGTTCTAATTTTATGCTTATGTGTAAGATAAGGGAAATATACCATAATATAAGTAGCGTCTTTTTCTCCTAAAGTACCATCACGAGTCGCCTGCAAATGATCCACTCCAGTTGAAGCCTTGAGTTTATTAATTGATTGATCTGGAATACGTGAAAGGTACGGTCGGGATAACATCAATTTTTTCAATTTACGCATCAGAAAACTGCCAGGATAATTAATGGCATTTTCCCAAAGCCTATCTTTTATGCAATAATCTGTTTCTTCCTTATTCAACCTTTGAAACAAAAGCCAACCAGTGTAGCCAAGCCAGAAAAATTGCGTACCATCTTGCTCCACAATAAAACGGTTGTTATCACATACTTTCAGATTTTGAGCAAAAATTTGACATTGAAAAATCACCAGATTCAATAGTACTACCAGTAATATTAATTTGTACCTAAAATATATTGTTATCAAACTGAAGCAGGGAACATATGTAGTAACAAATCGAAAATTTATAAGAATATTGACTATCTCAATTAAGATTTAGCAAATAAAAAAAAGGGAGAGAAAAAAATTTCCTCCCTATTATTTAGTTAATAACCCGGATTTTGCTCCATTTGAGTAAGATCAATCTCTTCCTGCGGAATTGGATAATTAACCATGTGGTCTTTCCATCCCAAAGGCCCGAGAAACTCTTGCAAACGGCCTACTCTCTTAAGGTCAAAGAAGCGTTTTCCTTCAAAACAGAATTCAACTTTTCTTTCCATAAGAATAATATCCAACAACTGGTTTTTATCAGTAGTAGTAATATCACTTGCCTGAGCGCGTTCTCTTATTCTATTTATATAGGTTAGAGCTTCGGCAGCACGACCTTGTTGAACAAGTGCTTCAGCATAATCGAGATAAACCTCTGAAAGACGAATCATCATTTGATTAATATCTCCATATCCTCCTGACCAAATAATACCTGTTGATAAATCTGTATTAACTGGAATCCATTTCATTAAATGAATATTTCCCGGAGGAGCTTTCCATATTGGGTCATTGGTAGGATCACCATCATTATTTAAATCGTAAAGCTCATGATCGACGTCATAAGTTACGGTATCAATACGAATGTCATTAGGATCAATGTAGGTATTATGACGCACAAAATTGGTATCTGGTTGATAGAACCATGACCAGGACGCAAATGGCCCCCACAAAACCACATAGTTGGTTTCATCAATATAATCAGACCAAATGCTTTGTACTTCTGCACCTGCTGCCCGCATACCGAAAAATATAGCTTCCTTACTATTTTGAGAAACTCCGTTAAAAAGATCGGCATAATTAGCCTCCAATTCATATCCGGCAGGGCTGTCAATAACTTTTTTAGCAAATTCCTCAGCTTTAGCCCAACTTTTTTGCCAAAGGTAAACTTGATTTAATAATGCATTTGTCATACCTTTTGTAACACGACCGGCATCTTCCGGAGATTCATACGAATCGGGTAAGTCAACATTTGCCTCGTTAAGATCAGTAATTATCTGTGCCCAAACATCTGCTTCAGGCGATCTTATGATATTAATAGCATCTTCATACCCCATCGAATTAAGTATAAGAGGCACATCACCATATGCAATAACTAAATTGTAATAGTAGTATGCTCTAAGAGCTTTAACTTCTGCAATATACCTTTTCTTTAAGGTTTCATTCAAACCTTCTAAATCGGGAAGTTTCTCTAGTACCAGATTAGCTCTTTGGATTCCTGCATAATATGCCTGCCAGTATTTCCAAATATGTTTCGGGTCGCCCTGCTCTTCCGGAACCCAACGATACTGATCTATTGCAATCAAAGAAGCCCAGTTGGCATCACCATGCTGTTCAACAACATCATCAGCACCTGATGATCCAAGAATCATTTTGTCCCAGTTAGTCCCTTTATAGGACATTACATCATACACACCGGTAACAGCGGGTTTTGCATGTGCCGGACTTGTAAGAAAATTAACATCTACTACTCCTTGATAATACTCTGCTGTTAAAAACTCTTCATCGTTACACCCGCCAAAAGAGAGCGCCACAATTAACAGAATTAATGATTTATTTATATTTTTCATGATTAATACTTTTTTAATTTCTAATTATTTAGAATGTCACGTTTACTCCAAACCTATAAATACTTGTGCTTGGGTAATATCCAGCATCAACACCGGAATCTAATCTGTTTCCTCCACTATAATCACCGTCTTGAGTAATTGAAATCTCGGGATTAAATCCTGAATATTTAGTAAGAGTTAAAAGATTATCACCGGATGTGAAAACTTGAATTTTTGCAAAAGAAACTGGCAGATCATAAGAAAGCACAATGTTTTGAAGCCGAAAAAATGAGCCATCTTCGAGATAAGCAGAAGATGTCCGGAAGTTATTATTGAGGTCCTGAACTCTCCTTATAGGTATTGTATTGCTGGTACCCTCTCCATGCCAGGCATCCAAAACAGTAGTGGCTTTATTCATCGAACGCCCCTGCTGTTCTATTTCACTCCTATGTGAATTATAGATTTGATTACCTTTATTCCCATAAAAAAGAGCGGATAAATTAAATCCTTTGTACCCAAAATCAAATCCAAACCCAAAGGTAAAATCAGGAATTGGGCTGCCAATCACCTGTCTGTCTTCATCGGTAATAACACCATCACCGTTCAAATCTTTAAATCTAAAATCACCGGGAACTGTTTCATTAGTTTGATATGGCGCCTCAGTGTTTAAGGCATTTGCCGCATCAAGTTCAGCCTGTGACTGGAATATTCCTTCGCTCACATATCCATAGAAATCTCCAAGTCCACCATCTACATAAGTACGGTTTCTTACTTCACCGGCTGTTCCCGAAAGGTACTCATTCTCTCCAAGATCAGTTACTACATTATTATAAGTAGTTAAGTTGGCGTGTATTCTATACGAAAAATCCCCAACGGAATTATCATAACTCCCTTCAAATTCAAAGCCGCTATTTGTCAATGAACCAACATTAGTAATTACGGATACATATCTTCCCCATGCTAAAGAACCAATACCTGATGTTACGGGTATAGTTTTACCAAGCAACATATCACTAATATCTGTAATAAAATAATCGGCAACAAAACGAAGTTTATCATCCATGAAAGCCATGTCTATTCCAAAATCCTTTTGTGTAGAAGTCTCCCATTTTAAATCTGTATTAGCCAATCCTCTGGTAACCATCCCCGATTCAAAAGCTCCGTTTTGTCCTGAGAATGAATAAAATACATTGGCCATAGGAGCTATGTATCTGTAATTACCAATTTTATCATTACCCACTTGTCCGTAACTGGCACGTATCTTTAAATCACTAAAGAAATCAGGGATAAAATTTTCACCAGACAATCTCCATGCAACTGAAAAGGATGGAAAAGTTCCAAATCTGTTATTTTCACCAAATCTAGAAGAACCATCATGTCTCACATTACCTGTAATATAATATTTCTCTTTATAATTATAATTGGCACTGGCAAAATATGAAATCATGGATTCTTCACCTCTCGATTGCCCAAAAGATGATGTTTCTGCAGCTCCGCTGCCAACGACCTGATATGAAGGGTCAAGATACTTTGAACTTCCATTTATGCCATTCCATGAACCGTGTCGCCTTTCGTAACCAACCAAAGCGTTTACACTATGGTCACCAAACATTTTATTAAATTTCAATACATTAGTCCAGGTCCAATCAGTACTTATCGTATTATTCCCACTTACATTTACATCTGCACCTGAAACAATTCCTTCTTCATAAATATTATTCGTGTAGCCTGTATTTGCTGAGGCATGATAACTATTTTGAAAACTAGTGCGAAATGTTAAAAAGTCCCATGGTTTGATATCTGCATATAAATTATTACTTAATCCAAAACTTTTATTTGCAGGATCGCTTGAAACAGCCGTTGCATATGGAGTACGGGAAGGTCCGTAAAATGGATCTGGAGGCCCCGCCAATGTACCATCTTCATTAAAAATCGGAATGGTTGGTTCTGCTATTGATGTTCTGAAAAATTGGCCATACTTATGATCTGTCCGATCGGTACCAGTAACTATACTGCTACCAAAAGAGGTACTATTTCCAACTTTTAGCCACTTATTGATTTTATGGTCTGTGTTCACCCTGAAATTAAGTCTGGATGAACCACTTTCGATTGCTAGCCCTTCTTGGCCGAGATATGAAATAGAAACGAATGCTGTATGGTTTTCACTACCACCGGAGAATGACAAAAGGTGGTTTTGTATTGGCGCATTTTGTCTAAATATTACATCCAGCCAGTCGGTACCTTCTCCAAGTTGAGAAGGTGCAGGAAAAAGATCTGAAGGGAGACTGGGATCACCGCCAAACGGTTCAGGTAACCCGTCATTCCTGTACATTGTATTTTGTACTTCACCATATTGAGTAGCATTTAACATTTTCACATTACCGGTGTTGATCATATTTTGAAAACCAATGGATCCATTGTATGTAACTTTCATCGCCCCGGCTTTTCCTCTTTTTGTAGTAATTAATACTACGCCATTGGCGCCACGTGCACCATAAATGGCAGCTGAGGAAGCATCCTTTAAAATCTCGACTGATTGAATCTCATCAGGGTTGATGCCGATAAGGCTTCCTCCGTAGATCCCATCAACAACATATAATGGTTCACTGTTATTAATACCTCCCACACCTCTGATTCTAACTGAAAGTCCTGCACCTGGCCTACCACTCTTTTTGGTAATAAGCACTCCGGAAGTTCTTCCCTGAATTGCCTGAGCAATTGTGGTCGATCCAGTTTTCGAAAGCTCTGCACCACTAATGGATGAAATTGAACCTGTGAGATCCCTTTTCTTCACAGTACTATAGCCAACCACAACTATTTCTTCCAATGCAGTAATATCTGGAGAAAGCGTAAAGTCAATAACTGTTTGATTTCCGACAGCAACTTCTTCTTTTATAAAACCCACCGAACTAAAAACCAGAATCGAATTTTCATCAGGTACATTAAGTGAATAATTTCCTTCAACGTCAGTAACTGTTCCTTGTGAGGTGCCTTTTACGATGACATTGACTCCAGGAAGCCCGGATTTATCCTCAACTGAAGTCACTTTTCCTGTGATGGTAATTCCCTGGATGATGATTTCAATATTTCTTTCTTGCTCAGGATTTTCAAGCTTTTGCACGTTTATGTTGTTATTGACCTGCCTAAACTTGAGATCTGCCTTTTTAGAAATCAGTAATAAAAGATCAGAAACAGACTTTTTCTTCGATTTATAATTGATCTTTATGCTGGTGTCGATCAGGTAATGATCATACGAAAACCGGTAATCGGTTTGTTTTTCAATCTCTATAAAACAATCTTTGAGATTAGCATCTTTCAGATCAATTGAGATGGTTGCATCTCTCACACTTTGAATATTTTGTGCCTCGGATCCTTTGGCCAGCATCATGCTCAGGAAAAAAACCTGTAGGGCCGTACCATAAATCAAACCACGAAATGTCATAATAATAATTTTCGTTAACGATTTTTTCATAACTTTAAATGTTTTAGTAATAAAATTGATTTCTTCTGCTGGTAACAGAAGGAGTTAGAAAACGGTGATACGCTAAATATCGCCGTTTTTTTTAGGTAGAATTGTAATAGTTTTTCATCATATTATAGTTTAATTTCTACTTGAGAACCATTAATTTCATATCCAATTTTTTCAGTAAACTCCAGACTTCTCAGTACATTTTCCAGGACTTCATTTTCAAAAGTTGTCGAATAATTCCATTCTTGTTTCAAACAACCAACAACTTCAAATTCTACATTGTACCACCTGGAAAGTACTTCGATGACTTCGTTGAATGATGCGTGATGGAATACGATTCGCCCATCTTTCCACCCAAATGGATCTAAACCGTCAAAATCCGAAATGCTAATACTTCCTGATTGATTGCTAAAAAAGGCCAGATCTCCGGGTTTTAAATAGCTTGGTGTACAATTACTCTTAAAGGTATCCAGACACTCAATTTTAACTTTACCGGTATTAAGTGCAATTTTTTCAATTTTATTATTGCCAAATGCATGTACGTTGAAGGAAGTGCCCAAAGCCGTTATCACTAAATCGTTGGTAAATACTTCAAATGGTATCTCCGGGTTTTTTGTTACTTCGAAATAAGCCTCTCCTTCGAGTAGAATCTTTCGGGTTTCACTATTATAATAGTTTGAATATGAAATTTTGCTATCCGCACTAAGCCACACTGTAGAACCATCCGGCAAATGAATTATTGATTTTTGTCCCGGAGGATTATTTCTTTCAATTATTTCTGCAGCAACTGGTGTTTCGCCACTATAATTGGTGGCGTTCCATAAAGCATACCCAAGGCTTAAGAATATAATGATGACTGCTGCATATCTCAGGATGATTTTTATTAATGAAACCGATTTGCCATTTCCGGAGAGGGCAGGGCCATTTTCACTATGAAGTCTGTTCCATATTTTCTGTTGCTCATCATCCATATTTACGATTCCCGGATAACCTAAAGGCGTTTCCCAGATATTTGAAAGTGCATTGAGCTGATCTCTATTGGAAGATTTTTTATCAAGCCATTTGTTGAGCTTTAATTCTTCCTCTTTCGACAGTTCGCCCCTCAAATAATTTGAAATAATTTTATTTATGTCTGAACCCATGTTTATTGGAGATTTGTTGGGTGTTGTATTATGAAGACTAAGCGTATTTGGTTTACCCTATAGTTGGGAATAAAAAAATAATGAGCCAATGATAGAATACATGAATGATAGAATGCCTGCTGGTCGAAGCTATAGCTGATGCGTTATATTTTTACTGCGCAAATAAATATAGGGCTGAGCAATTTTACAGGAAGCTGAGGAGTATCCCGAAAAAGTCGGTTCTACCTATTTTTCTCATTTTTATGTCTTTGGATGCCTGGTAGTCTTTTACGGATTTTCTCAATAATTTTAATGCCAATGACATCTGCAACTCAACTGTTTTTATGGAGATGTCGAGAATTTCTGCAACCTCTTTATACTTTCTTCCTTCTTCTTTTACCATATGAAAAATAGCTTTTCTTTTTGGAGGAAGATTCTGAACAACTTTTTCTACCAGCTTAAATAATTCGTCTGAGAGCAATGAATTTTCAGGATTTTTAAGATCAGGCAGAATATAATCTTCTTTCTGATGAATAGAATCTAATATAGCCTGGTGCTTATTTTTTTTGAGATAGGTATATGATTGATTTTTTACTGCAAGAAAGATGTAATTGTCAAATTCCTTGACGTTTTCAAGAGTTTTCGGATTCTTTAGAATTTTATAGAAAAGATCGGAGACTACTTCCTGTGCGGCTACTATTCCAGGTACAAATGCCATGGCAATCTGAATCAATTTTGGATAATATAAGTTGAATAGCTGTTTGAAGGCTTCCTCATCCTTACGGGAAATTCTTAATAAAAGACTTTTAATTTGCTCGGGCGTCAAAACTCACATATCCGGTTTATATAATTAAATGTAGGAATAATGTTTTGGAAAGTAATATTGATGTTGAGAAAATTTCTGTTCTGCCACGTGTTTTCTTGCTGACGCCAGTTAAATAAGATATGATTTTATTTAGTCAATACTGGTAGTAGGGTATGATTTGATTGTAGATGTAGCATAAATGGGAATGACCTCAATGGGAGGATAAACAGAAAAATTTTCTAAAGATAAGCGGATACCTCTTGTCTTCTTTTTTCTTTAAGAAAAAGAAACAAACTCTGCATTTGTCCCTTGGTACCAGCTTTCACTTCCAGTGGTATAATAGGTATGCCAAAATATCCTGATAGGTTCTCACTAATAATCAAGGGATTTAGACTATCCTGAAACAAGGAATGTATATTTGGCTCCTCCTCAAGATTAACCTCAATAAAGTACTCAAAATCAGCTCCTAATCGCCGTATTGAATACGTCTTCCCAACCTGCCTGGCGCCTCTGAGCAACAAAACTTTCCGATCTTTTTCCTCTTTCCATTTTAATAGATACTTTGAAATATTTCTTCTCATAATTACTTTTTTACAAAGCAATAACATACTAAATATTCATTTTTTACAAGGCAATATCGCGCCAAATATTCATTTTCCATAAGGCAATGATCTCTCAACCGGATCTTCGTATCCACTACGACTTATATAACCACTTTTGTGCCTTTGTTGGTCTTGTTACCAACAAAAAGGAGATGTAAATCTGCGTTTAAATGGCCTCATGGTAAGTACTTACTGGTGACAACACCAACAAGGGGTGGAACTTTTTCCGGGATTAAACTATGCAAAACAGTCGTACTCGCGTCAAATTTCCCCTCGGGTTTTGAAGCAACTTACTTTTCATATCTCAATTTCAAATTTATAATTTCCTGAATTAATTTGAATTTTGAAGTCATCGCCATCTTTGGAGACCGACCTGGCTTTCTTACTTTCTTTAATACTTTTATAGGGTTACCCATTTAGATCGCATTTGATTTAATCATTGCATAGCTCACAGGTTCATGTAGTACACATCTTTCAATAATTTTATCTAAGATTGAAATCCTATGATTTCTCCGGTTAAACCTAAAAAAATATTCAT